>DASWBC010000109.1:0-5360 GCA_036390815.1 Gemmatimonadaceae bacterium | reverse complement strand
CGTTTTCGGAACAGAAGGAGTTTCGTTGCGTGCCCGCAGGCTCAATCAAGCTCGTCGAGGTTGCGCAAAGGAGGGATTCTCCACGCGGTAACCCCGACTACCCCGAGGGTTATGAGCCCCCCAAGGATCACCGAGCGAACGGTTCCCAGCAGCTTCGCGGCGACGCCAGACTCGAATGACCCTATCTCGTTGGACGAGCCGATGAAGATCTGATTGGCCGCGGAAACGCGCCCGAGCATTTGCGGCGGCGTGCGAACCGTCAGCAGCGTCGATCGGATCACGACGCTCACGTTGTCGACCATTCCGCTGATAAAGAGAAGCGCCAGCGAGACCCAGAACCACCTCGACAACGCGAACAGAATCCAGCACAGGCCGAAAGCCGCCACACAGATGAAAAGGGTTCGTCCAGCCCTTCGCAGCCTGCGGTGAACGAGCAGCAGCGAGATGAGCACCGCTCCGGCCGCGGGCGCGGCGCGGAGTATTCCGAGCCCCTGCGGCCCAACGAGGAGAATCTCCGAGGCGAAGATCGGAAGCAGCGCGGGCGCTCCGCCGAACAGCACCGAGAAGAGGTCGAGAAGCTGCGCGCCCAGCAGCTCGGGCTGGGTCAACAGAAAGCGAATGCCGACCGTGAGATTCTCGCCAATGGTCAATTCCGTGGCGACCGCCGGCAGGCGGGTGTACGCGATCTGCCCGAATAGAAAAAGCGCGATCGCGCACAAGATCGTCTCCACGATGTACGCCAGCCGCGCGCCGGAAAACCCGTAAATCATTCCGCCCGCCGCGGGGCCGACGACGGCGGCGAATTGCCAGAGGGACGACCGCCACGTAATCGCATTCCTGTAGGTCTCCCGCGGCACGATCTCCGCTCCGAGCGCGGTTCGGGCCGGCTGGAGAAAGCTCCTCGCGAGTCCGCTGACGCACACGACCGCGTAAATCGGGATGATCGTCCTCGCCAGGAGGGCTCTGCCGTAGACCGTCAGAAGTAGAAGCGCGACACCGCAGGCGAGCTGGACGGCGAGCGCGATGAGCGACAGCAGCTTTCGGTCGTGCCGGTCGGCAATGTGACCCGCGTACAAAGCGGCGGCAATGAAGGGGAGAGCTTCGGCCAGGCCGACCAATCCAAGCGACAGCGGATCCTTCGTCAGGGCGTACACCTGCCACGCCACGACCGTCGCCTGGATTTGGGTTCCCAGCGTCAGCGCCACAAGACTGGCAACGTACCACAGAAATCTCGTGTTGCGCAGAGATATGTACGGATCGTGTCGCTCTGCCATTCCTCGCGCTTGGGGTCGGGACGCCGGATGATACCGAACCGATACCACCTCGGCAATCAATCAGATGTGGCGTCCGGCGCGCACGCCTGTTCTATTTGTTGTGGCGGGAAGATTCAGCATCCCGAGGAGGCAATAGTGAGCACCGCAACCGCAGTAAAAGCGAGCGAGACAAAACCGACGAAGTCGGAGTTCCTTCCCTTCTACGAGAGATACATCGCGCTCGTCCCGGACGGCGACGTGATATCGACGCTCGCGTCCCAGCTGAACGAGACGCAGTCGCTGCTTCGAGTTCTTCCGGCATCGGTCGCGACCTATCGGTACGCGCCGGACAAGTGGAGCGTAAACGAGGTCGTGGGACACATGATCGACAGCGAGCGGATCTTCGCGGGGCGCGCTCTCAGGTTTGCGCGGAACGATCCCACGCCGATCCCGGGCTTCGAGCAGGACGACTATGTTCGCAATGCCACGTTCGACGCTTATCCTCTGTCCGAGCTTACCGCAGAGATGGAGTCAGTGCGCCAGTCCACGATTTTTTTCTTCAGGCACCTGGACGAAGAGGCCTGGACCCGGAGTGGCCTCGCGAACAACGCCGAGGTATCGGTGAGAGCGCTCGCCTACATCATCGCGGGGCACGAGCTTCACCACCGCGAGATCCTGAAGACCAGGTATCTCTAGCGGGGCAATGCCAGCGTGAAGGTCGACCCTTCACCGAGCGTGCTGACGACTGTGATGTCGCCGCCCATTCGCCGGGCCAGATCGCGCGAGATCGCGAGGCCGAGGCCCACGCCCTGACGCTTGCCGACGGGATGCGTGGTCAGCTGCACGAATGGTTCGAAGATCGCGTCCAGCTTTGTCGCGGGTAAGCCGACTCCCGTGTCTCGGATGTCCACGCAGGCCATCCGTGGAAGCTCCGCCGGCACCCTGGCACTCAGGGTGATTTCCGCGCCCTCACCGGAAAACTTGATCGCGTTAGTCAGAAGATTCAGGAGGATCTGCTGTACCTTGTCGCGATCGGCTCGAACGGTCGCGGTCGCACCATCATCGGCTCCGGCCAACGCGGCAACATCGCACGTGAGCTTCTTCCCCGTGAACAGAGGCTCGACCATCGACGTGACGTCGGCGAGCAGCGGCGCCAGCGGAATCTCTTCGACTACGTATTCGATGCGGCCCATCTCGATTCGCACGAGGTTGAGCATGTCGTTGATGAGCGAGAGCAGGTGACGCTGGCTGCGCTGCACCCGCTCGAGCGCCTCTCGCTGCGTCGCGGTGACCGGCCCGTGCACTCCCATCTCGACCAGCTGCACGTAGCCAGCGATCGCGTTCAGCGGCGTGCGCAGCTCATGACTCATGATGGCGAGGAATTCGCTCTTGGCCTGGTTTGCAGCCTCTGCTTGCTCGCGCGCGGCCCTCTCGCGCTCGAGCAAGGTCTCGCGCTCGGCGGCGGCTTCCCGGAGCTGGAACTCGAGCTCCTTGCGAATCTCCACCTCCGCTTCCAGCGCCTTCGCACGCTGCTGCAGAATGCTTATCTCCAGCAGCCGGCCGTCGTCGCTGGCCTGCGTATAACGCTCGGTGGGAATCACATGCACGTGCTGGCGGCAGATCGCCTCGAAGCCCGGTGAGTGCGCCTCCTTTGAAAAGTTGCTCATGCTGTAGGCGCAAAGCAGAGAGAACGAATGCGCGGTTGCGAGATCGTTCCACAACTCCTCGACGCGGATCGCGCCCTCGACATTACCCTCTTTCCACAGGATATCGACCATCTCGCCATAGGCGCGCGTAATGCTGTGGTTAGTGCCGCACACGGCTTTCGCCAATACCCCCCCGATGACGTTCCTGAAGCGATCCGCGTCGGGAACCGAGCCGGACATGAAAGTGGAAAGCGTCTCTCCCGCGTCGAGCATGATCAGCTGACCGCTCGCTCTGGCTCGTTCCACGTCCAGTCCCTTCGCCTTGAGGCGAATGCTGAACGCATCGCGGTGCTCGGGCGTCGCAACCACGAGTACCGGCTGCCCCGACCTCAGACCCCCGGCCAGATAGTCCGCCACCGCTGCGGCGAGGTAAATCTCGGTGTCGTAGAATTGCACTACGTGCGTCGGGTCCGCTGCGGCGTATAGCGCAGCCTCGATTGCGCTCGCGGGAGCATGCGCGCTTTCGACCAGGCGTAGCTGCGACTGCTGCATTCGTTCCTGCCGGAAAAGGTGCGCTAGAAGAGTATTGTGGTCGATTTCAAAGCGAAACCCTCAAAATCGCCGCGGTGTGGCGTTCAAAGCGTTGGATCAAACGGAATCACAGCTTCGCGGGTCACCTGATTCGAATCCTCGCTTGAATGACTGCGATCGCTGGGCCGCCGAGCCGTGAGTGAATGAATCGACGTTGACGCGCCCAGTGGTCTGCTTCTGGATCCGGTCGTCACCGACAGCCGCCGCTGCGTTCAGCGCCTCGTCCGCATCCCCCTGCTCGAGTATCTGACGTTGATCGGTGGAGTGCGCCCACACGCCGGCGTAACAGTCCGCTTGCAGCTCGAGTCGCACCGAGACCTGATTCGCCCCGGATGGATTGGACTCCGCGAGCTGCCGGGCGCGCGCGTCCGTGCCGAGCAAGTGCTGGACGTGGTGGCCGAGCTCGTGCGCGAGCACATAGGCTTGCGCGAAATCCCCGCCTGCGCCCAGACGCTGCTTCAGCTCCTCGAAGAATCCGAGGTCGAGATAGACTCGCTCATCGAGGGGGCAGTAGAACGGCCCCATCACGGATTGCGCCGGACCGCATCCGGAATCGGTCGAGTTTCGAAACAGCACGAGTCTCGCCGGGTGAAACCGCGTTCCGCTCTGCGGAAGGATCGCCGCCCACGTCTTCTGGACATCGTCGAGAACAAAGGAGATGAACTGAACCTCCGGCTCTTCTGCCGCCGAATCAGCGGCAGACATGGGAGCGCCGCTTGCCGCGACTCCCGGCTCGACGCCTAGATCGGTGAAGAGATTGCGCCCGAATATCAGGCTGAGGGCGAGGACGACAACTGTCCCGCCGATACCAAGTCCTCTCCCCATTCCCCCACCGCCAGAGGATCGGCGATCTTCGAGATCTGGGCTACGTCCGCCCGGTGTCCATCGCATGGCCTTCGTCCGGAAGAGTTGAGCGTCGGAGGACGCCTAGGGGCAAGAAACCCGCCGCGGGGGGAGCTACGCCGCCAGAACCGAGCTCGCTCCCCAGTTGATTCCGAGCAGGGCGCTCGCAACCGTTGGATCGAAGTGACTCCCAGCCCTGCGTTTGATCTCGGCCAGGGTTTCGTCCATTCCCCACGCCGGCCGATAGGGCCGATCGTGTGTGAGCGCGTCGAGAAAGTCTGCCGCGGCGACTATGCGCGCTTCGAGCGGAATGGCCTGACCGGAGACGCGGTCGGGATACCCGGACCCGTCCCACCATTCGTGATGGCTGCGGGCGATTCTCTGCGAGAACCGGACAAGCTCCGAGCGCCCCTTCGAGAGCATTCTCGACCCGATTACGGTGTGGGTCTTCATGATCTCGAACTCTTCCCCGGTAAGCGGACCTGCCTTTAGCAAAATGTTGTCCGGGATTCCGACCTTTCCGATGTCGTGCAGTGGAGCGGCGCGCCTGATCAGTTCCACCGTCGTTGACTCGACCCCGATCGCTTCGCCCAGCATTGCCGAGATCTGCGCTACCCGCTTGGTGTGATTGCCGGTATCATCGTCCCGGAATTCGACAGCGGCCGCGAGTCTCTCCAGGACCTCGAGCTGTGATTGCTCGAGTTCCTGTGTGCGCTCCGTGACCTTCTGCTCCAGTTCGGTGTTCCGGCCGCGAAGCGTCAGGTAAAGGAAGCGCGTCTCGAGAAGGTTCCGGATCCTGAGCAACACCTCAGCCGAGTCGAAAGGCTTGCTGACGAAATCCTTTGCTCCAAGAGCGAGAGCACGACGTTTCACGTCAGCATTGTCGTCCGCGGTAATCATGATCACCGGCACGTGCTGTCCGCCCTTGTGCGAGACCATCTCTTCCAGCACGTCGAACCCGTCCTTGCCGGTCATATGGAGATCGAGCAGTACGATGTCTGGCCTGAACCGGGCGTGAAGGGTCATG
>DASWBC010000108.1:0-2065 GCA_036390815.1 Gemmatimonadaceae bacterium | reverse complement strand
GTCCCAGCGCCAATCGTATATGAAGAGGCTCCACGCCAGTGACGCATGCGCCTCGGCCAGCGTATCGTCCAGCTCGATCGCCTTCAGGGCGTAGAACTTCGCCTTCTGATGGCCTTCGTGCACCGGGACGTTCCGGTAGTCGATGTGAAGCGAGTATGAGTCCGCGAGCCCCGTGTACGCCAGTGCGTATGTCGGGTCGAGCGCGATTGCCTGCTCGAAGTACTTGATGCCCTCGAAGACTCCCTCGGATGTACGCTTGTTCCAGGCGTAGCGGCCGCGAAGGTACAGCCCGTAAGCCAACACGTTCTCGGTGTGCCGATTCGTCGAAGCCGGCGCGATGTCCGCGAACGAGGTCGAGCGAAGCGTCGTGACGATGGTGCGCGCGATCTCATCCTGAATGGCGAAGACGTCGATCAGCCTGCGGTCGTAGCGCTCGGACCACATCAGGCGACCGTCGTCCGTCGACGTGAGCTGCACTGTGATGCGAAGATTCTCCCCGGAGCGGCGCACCGATCCCTCCAGAACCTCGGATGCCTCGAGCAGCGCGCCGATCGCGCGCACGTCCTGCGCTTTACCCTTGAGTGCGAACACCGAAGTGCGGGACGCAACGCGCAGTCCCTCGACTTTTGCCAGCGCGTTGATCAGCTCGTCGGTGATGCCGTCGCTCAGATACTCGTTGTCCGGGTCCGGACTCGAGTTCACGAATGGGAGGACGGCGATCGTGCGCATCGTCGCGGTGAACGGTCGATTCGGTTCCGATCTGGCGTGCGTCAGGGCGTCGCAGAATTGAGTAATGCTGGAGAACCGCTGGGACGGATTCTTCGCGAGGGCGCGCTCGAGCACTCTCTCGAAACCGGCGGGCGCATCCGGGCGGAGCGTTCGCACCGGACGCGGCTTCTCGGTGACCTGCTTCGCCATCGTCGCGCGGGGCGTCGCTCCCTTGAGCGGAGGCTGTCCCGCGAGCATCTCGTAGAAAACGCACGCGAGGCCATAGACGTCGCCCGGGACTCCGATTTCGGTCTCGCCCGACGCCTGCTCGGGACTCATGTATTCCGGAGTGCCGAGCGCAAACCCGCTCAGTGTCAGCGGCTCGTCGGTTGATGAAGAGGCGACGTGAGCGATGCCGAAGTCAGCCAGCAGCGCGTGGTCGTCCGCGAACAGGATGTTCTCCGGCTTCACGTCGCGGTGAACGAAACCGTTGCGATGCGCGTAGTCCAGAGCCGTGCCGATCTCATTCACGATTCGGAGCGCGTCGTCGATCGGAAGACTCCTCTCCCGGTTGAGCCGGTCGCGAAGTGAGCCGCCGGCAATGTAAGGCGAGACGTAATAGAGCGATCCCTCGGATTCACCCGAGTCGATCAGCGGCACGATGTGCGGATGTGAGAGACGCGCGGCGATGCCGATCTCGCGCAGGAATCTCTCGGCGCCAACCGATGCGCCGAACTCCTGCTTCAGGATCTTTATCGCGACCTTGCGCTTGTGCTTCCGCTCTTCGGCCAGGTGCACGGTTGCCATGCCGCCATAGCCCAGGAGACGCTCGATCGTGTACCGATCGGAGAGCGCATTAGCGAGGGAGACCGGGGCGTCGCTCATGGCCGGAATATAGCCCTTGAGCGAGAAGCCGCGCTTTCAGCCGCGCCGCTTGAAAAACTGCACGGCGCGCTCGTGCTTCTTTGCCGCGGCGAGGCTCTTGAAGGTGCCCAGATTCCGGCGCCGCCCTGTTTTCGGATTCTTCTTTCGGGAGTAAAGGCGGTACTCCCCGGATTTCAGCTTACGGATCATCCGATTAATCTCTCGGTGGCTTGTGCGGGTTAGACCGTCGTTGGGTGCCGGCCCGCGGAGCGGAATGCCCAGAGTGCCAGACCGCCAGTCCCGAGGAAGGCGACGCCGGAAAACCAGATCGGAACGGTGAAGAGATCGATCTGCACCGGCCAGCCCATCAGGATGCGCGTGAGCTGTGCGAGAGAGACAAGGGCAAAAGCGGTTCCTGAGACAAGCTCGTAGCGGCGCATGGTCCGGACCTCCGCAAAATGTGGCGAGGCGATGATCAATGCTTCCTGTTCAA
>DASWBC010000107.1:0-8633 GCA_036390815.1 Gemmatimonadaceae bacterium | reverse complement strand
TCCGACGCTCTCGGCCGCGTCGGGATGCTCGCCCACCGCACGGACGCGCAAGCCGAAGGGCGTCTTGTAAATCACGAACGCCATGACTGGCGCCACGATGATCCCGAGCCAGAGCAGGGGATTGTCGAATCCCGCCATGTTGAAGTTTCCGCCGAAGCCGGCGACGCGCGGCGAATTAGAGGAGCTGGCGAAGAACAGCTTGAGAAAAAATCGCGTAACGCCAATTGCTAGGAGATTGATCGCGACACCAACTACAACCTGGTCGGCGCGATAACGGATCGTGGCGACGGCATGAATTACCGCGAAAATCAATCCGCCAAGAACTCCGGAGAGCACGCCGAGCCAGGGGCTTCCCGAGTAGTTGGTGCCGAGCACGGCAGCGAACGCGCCGCTCAGCATGAACCCCTCGAGGGTGAGGCTGACGATGCCGGCGCGCTCCGCGACGACTCCGCCGCTCGCCGCGAACAGATATGGAATGGCGATCCGGATCATCTGAGTGACAAACGAAATCGGGTTCACGCGTCACTCCGCCTGCGCGCGCTGCGCAGAATCCGCCTTACCTCAGGCACGGCCGTGGCCACCGCGATAATGACGACGCCCTGCAGAACGTCCATCATCTGCTTGGGCACGAAGGCGTGTATTGCAAGGCCGCCCTGCGAGAGGGTCGCGAAGAAAAACGCCGCGATGATGACGCCGAACGGATGGTTTCGGCCAACCAGGGCGACCGCGATGCCGAGGAAGCCAGCGCCGCTGGCGAAGCCATCCTCGTAGTAATGCTTGTAGCCGAGGACGTAGTTGATCCCTCCCATCCCCGCGATCACGCCGGAAAACGTGAGCGCCCGCATCCATACCCGGCCGACGCTGATGCCCCCGTACTCAGCCGCTTGCGGCTGGAGTCCAACCGCGCGAAGGTCGTAGCCGCCCCGCGTGCGAAAGAGATAGAACCACACCCCGGCCGCGACAAGCACTGCCACGATCAGCGCGAGATTTGCGGCCGATCCGTGAAAGCGCGAGTCGATGTCGGCGAGCCTGGGAAGCACACCCGCGTGGATCTCCGGAGTGTGCAGAGTCTCCGGCACGTGCAGGTGCCCGGCGATGAACCAGTTGAGCAGCGCCAGCACGATGAAATTGAGCATGATCGTGACGATGACTTCGTGGGCGCCGAACCTGGTCTTGAGATAGGCTGGAACGGATCCAACGACTCCGCCCGCGAGCCCGGCGGCGATCATGCAAATGAGAAGCGCGAAGGCAAGCGGAGTTCCCCCCGGAAGTACAAGCCCGGTCAACGCTGCCGCGAATCCTCCCGCCGCGAGCTGACTCTCGCCCCCGATGTTGAATAGACCGGCGCGCAAACCGAACGAAACCGCGAGACCTGTGAAAGCGAGGGTCGTCGCCTTGTACAACACCTGCCCGAATCCGTACGCGTTGCCCCACGTTCCTTCGAGCAACAACCGATATACCGCCGCCGGCGACTGGCCGTAACTCAGAATCAGAAGATCGCCGCAGATGAGCGCGACCAGCAGCGCGACGAGCGGCGGAATCAACGCTTCTTCAGCGCGCTCCCGCCACGGTGCGGCGGCAAATGTCGGCCGAACCCCTGCAACTTCCGTCAGCGGGGACGCGGTCACGCGGCTGTGCCCTTCTTGGTGCCGATCATGTATTCGCCGAGCACCTCTTCGCTGGCCTCGGCGGAGGGCATGACCACCGCGAACTTGCCCCGATACATCACCGCGACGCGATCAGAGAGCGCGAGGACTTCGTTGAGCTCCGCGCTGACGAGAAGAATCGCCTTCCCCTGCGTGCGCGCATTCAGCAGCTGCTGGTGAATGAACTCGATTGCACCGACGTCAACGCCGCGCGTCGGCTGCGACGCGAGCAGGACCGAGAATCCCCGCCCCATCTCCCGGGCGACGACCACCTTCTGCTGATTCCCACCCGACAGAGCCCGTCCGGGGAGCAGGGCATTGGGAGGCCGGATATCAAAGGATGTGATCGCCCTGATCGCGTTCTCATTCACGCGATCGCGATCGATGACACCGTTTCTGGAGAAATACTTCTGCACGCCGAGAATGAGATTGTTGGCGATCGTGTACTCGAGAATCAGCCCGCGTCGGTGCCTGTCTTCGGGTATGTGGGAGAGTCCCGCTTCGTGCCGCTGCGCGACGCTGCGACGCGTGATGTCGGTGCCATCGATCAGGATGTCGCCCGCGAAAACGGGTCTCAGGCCAGCGAGCGCTTCAATCAGCTCGGTCTGCCCGTTTCCCTCGACGCCCGCGATGCCGAGTATCTCGCCAGGCTTCACGTTGAAGCTGACGCCGTCGATGACGCGGATGCCTCGCGATCCCATGACAATGATGTTCCGGGCTTCGAGCCCCTGATTGGGCTGCGCGCCGGCGGGACGGCCGCTTGGCTGCACTCGCTTGCCCGCGGACAGCGACACTTCGCGGCCGACCATGAGTCGGGCGATCTCCGCCGGTGTCGTTTCCGACGTCTTGACGCGCGCCACCGTCTGGCCAGCGCGCATCACGGTGATCGTGTTCGAAATCTCGACGACTTCGTCGAGCCTGTGCGTAATGAGCACGATCGTGTCGCCCTTGTCGCGCAGGCGGCGGAGCACTGTCCACAGCTCGCGCACCTCGGGCGGAGACAGGACCGCCGTGGGCTCGTCGAGAACGAGAATTCGGGCGCCGCGGAACAACACCTTGAGAATCTCGACACGTTGCGCCTCACCGACTGACAAGTCGGAGATGAGTCTCTCCGGATCGATCACGAGCCCTGTCTCGTTCGAGAGCTTGCGCACATCATCGGCGGCATGCTTGTGGTCGAGAACAATGCCACGCGTCTTCGGCTCGGCTCCCAGCACGAGATTCTCGGCTACGGAAAGCGTCGGCACGAGCATGAAGTGCTGGTGAACGATGCCGATTCCCGCCGCTATCGCCTCATTGGTCGACCATCCGGTCACATCGCGGCCGTTGACCTCGACGTGTCCCGAGTCCGGCTTCATCAAGCCGCCAAGTATGCGCATGAGCGTCGATTTGCCGGCGCCGTTCTCGCCGACGAGGGCGTGGATCTCGCCGGGCATTACCTCCACCGACGCGCCGCGATTCGCTCTGATGGCGCCGAAGGATTTCTCGATCCCTTCCATCCGGATCGCGGGAACGCGCAAGGTCGGGCCCCGCGTAACTTCTCCGGTCGACGCGGGTCCGCTAGTCATCGCGTGCTGGGCACCTTGATGCGTCCAGCGATTATCTCCTGCCTGAGCTCCTCGACGCGGGCGTGCACGCTGTCGGGGATGAGTGCGCGATTGCGATTGTCGTAGATGTACCCGACGCCGCCTTCCTTCAATCCAAAGGAGTAAATGCCTCCCTTGAAGGTGTGATTCTGCACCCTGCTGATCGCATCGAAGGTCACGGTATTCACGCCCTTCACCATCGACGTGAGAACGTGTCCCGGCGCCTCATCGTTCTGGTCCGAGTCGACTCCGATGCCGAGCTTGTTGGTTGCGCGGGCTGCCTCGAATACGCCCTGTCCGGTCGAGCCGGCGGCGTGAAAGATCACTTCCACGCCCTGATTGTACTGACTGAGCGCGAGCTCCTTCCCCTTGCCGGGATTCTTGAACGCATCCGGCGTGACGCCCGCGTATTGCGCTATCACCTGGCAGTCCGGACACACCTTCTTCACACCGGCGCGATAACCCGCCTCGAATTTGTGGATGAGCGGAATGTCCATTCCGCCAACGAATCCGACCTTTTTGGTGTGACTGACGAGCGCCGCCAACGCGCCGACGAGGTACGATCCTTCCTCTTCCCGAAATTTGAGCGCAGCGACATTGGGTGGCGGGGGGATCACGTTGCCATTCGCGTCGGTCGCCAGCGCGTAGTCGATGCCGGCGAACGCCGTGTTCGGATACTCCTTCGCGAGATTGGCGAGATCGTCGGTGAAGATGAAGCCGACGCCGATGACCAGGTTCATTCCTTCGGCCGCCAGCAGCCTCAGTCCAGCTTCCCGGTCGGCGCCCTCACCGGGCTCGATGAACCGGATATTGGAGCCGAGCATTTTGGTGGCGCTGTCGGCCCCGGCGTAAGCGCCATCATTGAAGGACTTGTCGCCCCGGCCACCGACGTCCAGGACGATTCCGATGCGAACGGGCGATGTCTCCTTTCCCTCGGCCTTGGCGCTCCGGCGGGTGAAAAGGAGCGCAATGTGTACGGCGAGCAGGAGGGACGTGACGAGGATCAGCTTTCTCATCTGAACAGAAGAATCGCCCAGAACACAGCGCCTTGCAAGCCGAATGGCGGCTGTCCGCGTCGTGCAGAACACTGTACTCGCGGCGGCTGTCCGCGTCGAGCAGAACACTGTAACCGCGGCCCCCTTTCAAACCCTTCCGCGCACGCATTGATTTCAGCGCATGGCCGAGCGGATACGGACGCGCTTTCTCGTGGTGGGGAGCGGAGTTGCTGGACTTCACACCGCATGGCGCGCTTCCGCGGACAGCGACGTGATGGTGCTGACCAAGCGATCGCTTTTCGACAGCGCCACGGCATATGCCCAGGGCGGAATCGCGGCCGCGCTCGGCGCCGGAGATTCGCCGGAGCTGCACCGGCTGGATACTCTCGCCGCGGGTGCCGCCCTTGCCGACGCAAAAGCAGTCCAAGTCCTCGTTGAAGAGGGTCCCGCGCGGGTCCGTGAGTTGGCGACCGCGGGTGCGCAGTTCGATCTGGAGCCGGGCGGAAACTTCAAGCTCGGTCGCGAAGCGGCGCACTCGAGACGGCGAATCGTCCACGCGCATGGGGATCAAACGGGCGCCGAGGTCGCGCGCACGCTGATCAAGAAGGTGAAAGAGAGCGAGCGGATCAAAGTGCTGGAGAAGGCACGTATTCTCGATCTCATTGTAGAGGGCGGTGTTGTTTTCGGGGTGAAGGCCGCAGTAAGAGGCAAACCGGTCGAGATCATCGCCGATGCGACGGTGCTGGCGACCGGCGGTTGTGGGCAGGTCTATCGCTATACCACGAACCCGGAGGTGGCGACTGGCGATGGCTACGCGATAGCGCACCGGGCCGGCGCCAAGCTGGCGGACATGGAGTTCGTTCAATTCCATCCGACCGCGCTGGATACGCCCGAGAATCCACTGCAATTGATCTCGGAAGCCGTGCGTGGCGAGGGCGCGGTGCTTCTCAACGAAGAGGGCGAGCGATTCATGATAAAGAAGCATCGACTCGCTGAGCTGGCTCCTCGCGATGTCGTGGCTCGCGAGATCTTTCGCCAGAAAGCGGGTGGCAGGCGTGTCTGGCTCGATGCGCGGATGCTGGGACCGGAGTTTCGGAAGCGTTTTCCCGGTATCTTTGCTATCTGTCGCGCGCGCGGTCTCGATCCGTCGAAAGACCTGATTCCCGTTACTCCGGCCGCCCATTACATGATGGGAGGAATCGTGACCGACCTGCGCGGTCGCGCGAGTCTCAACCGATTGTACGCGTGCGGGGAGGTCTCACGAACCGGGGTGCACGGCGCCAACCGGCTCGCATCGAATTCGTTGCTCGAAGGGCTTGTGTTCGCCGAGCGGGTCGCGCGCGACATGATCGACACGAAGCCGCTGACGACGCCGCCGCGCAAGAAAAACTGGGAAGTTCCGGTGCTGCGGGATCGCGGCGCGGCGCAGGTCGCGGCCGACAGCATCCGGCAGGTGATGTGGGACTTCTGCGGCATCGATCGCAGCGCCAAAGGCCTGAGACTCGGGCACGCCAAGCTCACCGAGATCGAGTCTCGGCTGCCCCAGGGCGCGACCGAGGAGGCGAACATGGTACAGACATCTCTGCTCATTGCAGATGCAGCGCTGTTGAGAAAGGAGTCGCGCGGAGGCCATTATAGAAGTGATTTCCCGCGCGCGAAACGAAAGTGGAGCGGCAAGCACATCGAATGGTAAATACGACGGACAACCGGTACGCAGCGCTGCAGGAAGAGATCAGGCATCTCGCGAAAGAACGGAATGCCGTGATCATCGCGCACAACTACGAGCGCGCCGAGGTCCAGGACGTCGCGGATTTCGTCGGGGACTCACTGGGCCTGAGCCGCGAGGCCGCCAAGACGAAAGCCGACGTGATCGTGTTCTGCGGCGTCCATTTCATGGCGGAGACGGCAGCGGTGCTTTCGCCACAGAAGACCGTGCTGCTCCCTGATCTTGCCGCTGGATGCTCGCTGGCTGCGACCATTAATGCCGACCAGTTGCGTGAATGGAAGGCGGAGCATCCGGGCGCAGTCGTGGTGTCGTACGTCAACACGACCGCCGAAGTTAAAGCGGAGAGCGATTACTGCTGCACGTCCGGCAACGCGGTCGAGATCGTGAACTCCATCCCCGCCGACAAGGAGATCCTCTTTCTCCCCGACATGTTCCTCGGCGCGCACGTCCGGCGCATCAGCGGCCGCAAGAACATGCACGTGTGGATGGGAGAGTGTCACGTGCACGCCGGGATCGACCCCGAGGACATCAGGCTCCAGCGGGCGGCGCATCCCGGTGCGGAGTTCCTGATTCACCCCGAGTGCGGCTGCGCCACCAGCGTCGTGGAGGCGGTCTCGGCTGGAGACATCGACCCGGTGGGCGTGCAAATCCTTTCGACCGAGGGGATGATCAAGCGCCCAAAGAATTCCTCCAACGACGAATTCATCGTCGCGACCGAGGTGGGAATTCTGCACCGGCTCCGGCGCGAGAATCCGACCAAGACGTTTTATCCCGCCAACCCCGACGCGGTGTGCGCGTTCATGAAGGTGACCACGCTGCCGAAAGTGTTGAGCTCGCTGCAGCGGATGGAGCACCGCATCACGGTGCCGCCGGAAATTGCCGCGCGCGCGCGTCGTGCCATCGAGCGGATGGTCGCGATCGGCGGACAGACGCCGCTTTCACCAGCTCCGGAAGCCGCGGAAGATCCTGGAGAATGAGCAAACGGCGGGAAAGTGAGCTCGCCGCGCATGGATTCCTATGGGAGGAATCGCTTCGTTTCCCGCTGACAAAAAAAGAGACCGGCCTCATCGTCGCGGCCGCCCTTCTGGAAGACGATACCAGGCACGATATCACGACGGCCGCAACCGTAATGTCGAACCGAAGGGCGAGGTGCCGACTGGTGGCGAGGCAAGCGGGGGTCATCGCCGGACTCACGCTCGCGTGCGAGGCGTTCGAGCAGCTCGACCCGGCGGTGACGATGCGAATAGAGCACCCTGATGGAACGCGCGTTAGTCCACAGACGCCGGTGATGTTCCTGTCCGGCCACGCGCGCGGGTTGCTTTCCGCCGAGCGTGTGGCGCTCAATTTCATGCAGCGCCTGTCGGGAATAGCCACGATGACAGCGCGATACGTGGAAGCGATTGCCGGGACGGGCGCGCACATTCTCGACACGCGGAAGACGACTCCATTACTGCGTCGCCTCGAGAAATACGCCGTTCGCGCGGGTGGAGGACTGAATCACCGCATGGATCTGGCTTCGGCCGTTCTGATAAAGGACAATCACCTCGCGGCGGTCGATGGCGATGTCGCGCTCGCCGTGAGTCGCGCACGGACTCTGGCTCCGGCGGGGATCAAGATCGAAGTGGAATGCGACACGCTCGAGCAGGTTCGCGCCGCTGTCGGCGCGGGTGCCGACATCATCATGCTCGACAACATGCAGCTGGTGGAGCTACGCGAGGCGGTGAAGCTGGTGGATGGCAAAGCGGTAACTGAAGCTTCCGGCGGAATCACGCTCGACACCGTGCGCCTGGTCGCGGAGACGGGAGTGGACTGGATCTCGCTTGGCGCGTTGACGCATTCGGCGCCGGCGCTCGATCTCGCGCTGGATTTCGATTGATGCCGCAGGAAGTCTGCGACGTCTGCGGCTCGACCAACATCAAGGAGATCAAGTGCAAGGTGATCTGTCAGAATTGCGGGACGATTTTGAGGAGCTGCGCCGATCTCGAAGTAAATAACAGCTGAGGACTGCGAACTAACTGCCACTTCGGACCGCGGACTAATTGAGGATTGGGGGACTAATTGAGAATTGAGGACTACCGCAAAAGCCGCATCGTTATGATTGTAGTCCGCAGTTCGCAATAGGTCCTCAATCCTCATTTAGTCCGCAATCCTCAATGGCAGTTAGTTCGGAGTCCTCAGTGTCGTCGGGCCATCAATCGAGGTGATTTATATGGATCGTAGAGATTTCGTGCGTCTGGGCGCCATTGCGGGCGCTATGGCAGTCCGAGGAAAGCCCTTGGCTGGTCAGGCATTGGCGAACAGCGACGGAATCACGTTGCCTCTTGTCGGGCAGCGTCATTCGATCAGTCCGTTCGCGCTCGAGGAGGCAACGCTGGCCGATCTACAAGCTGGGATGGCGTCGGGGACGATGACCGCACGATCCATCACGCAGCAGTATCTCGATCGCATCGCAGAGCTGGACCGAAAGGGTCCGACGCTGCGTCACGTGCTGGAGACCAATCCCGACGCGCTCTCACTCGCCGATTCACTGGACCAGGAGCGAAAGGCCGGGAAAGTTCGCGGCCCTCTGCACGGGATTCCGATTCTGCTCAAGGACAACATCGATACTGCAGACCGGATGACGACAACCGCGGGGTCACTGGCGCTCGCGGGATCGATTCCGCTCCAGGACGCATTCATC
>DASWBC010000106.1:0-2860 GCA_036390815.1 Gemmatimonadaceae bacterium | reverse complement strand
CCCGGTGAGCGTGACCGCAGCGACGCGCTGGTCGGCGATGATCCCTTCGACCATCTCGGAGCCGATGAGCAAGGTCTGAAAAACGCCCTCCGCGAATCCGGCGCGGCGAAAAATGTCTTCGATCGCGAGCGCGCACTGAGGAACGTTCGACGCGTGCTTCAGGATGCCGACGTTGCCGGCCATGAGCGATGGTGCCGCGAAGCGGAAAACCTGCCAGAATGGAAAATTCCACGGCATGATCGCGAGGACGACGCCAAGTGGCTGAAACGCGACCCAGCTGGTGCCTCCATCCATGGCGACGGGCCGGTCGGCGAGAAATCGTTCCGCGTTGTCGGCGTAGTAGCGGCACGCTGCCGCGCACTTCTCGGCTTCGGCGATGGCGGCCTTGATAGGCTTCCCCATCTCGAGAGTCATCAGCCGTCCAAGCTCGCGACTTTCCGCATCGAGGATTGCGGCGCCCTTTCGCATGCAGCTCCCGCGCTCGGCGAAGGATGTGCGTCGGTGCCGGCGATAGGCGGCGACGGCCTTGTCCAGTGACTCGTTCACCCGCGCCGCGGAGAACGGCTCGAAGGTGCGGCCGGTCTTTCCGCTCGCGGGATTCACGGTCGCGATGCTCATGATCGACGGCTTCGCTTCACATAGCGTGCCGGAGGTTGCGTTTCGTGTAACGGCTGGCGCATCGGAAAAAGAGGCGGACTACGGATGCTTCCGTCTCCAGGACCAGAGAACGCCGTACCCGATCGCCACGACCAGGGAACAGTTTCGGGCTCACCTGATTTACATTTGTTGTTCTATGCCCAGGGCCAAGTTCTGCGTGCTGCTGCTCTCGCTGGTGCCGCTCGCCGCATTCCACACAGCCAGCGGACAATCGCCGGTAAGCGCTGTACAAAGCCTGCCGGAACCCCCGCCGATTCGACGAGAGTTCAGGGGAGTGTGGATTGCATCGGTGCAGAACATCGACTGGCCTTCGCAGCCGGGGCTTTCGACGCAGGAACAGAAGGACGAGCTGCTGGGACTGCTCGATCGCGCCGCAGCTCTCCGATTGAACGCCGTGATTCTGCAGGTGCGTCCCGCCGCCGACGCGATGTACCCGTCGCCGTACGAGCCGTGGTCAGAGTATCTGACCGGGCGAATGGGCAGAGCGCCCAATCCGTGGTACGATCCACTCGAGCTCGCGGTGACGGAAGCCCACAAGCGTGGACTCGAGCTTCATGCGTGGTTCAACCCCTATCGCGCGCGCCATCCGTCGGCGAGATCCGCGCCATCGGCTGACCACATCAGCGTCACGCACCCCGAGCTGGTGAAGCGCTACGGCAGCATGCTGTGGATGGACCCGGGAGAGCCCGCCGTTCGCGCTCAAACGATCCGGGTGGTGATGGATGTCGTCCAGCGATACGACATCGACGGCGTTCACATAGACGACTACTTCTATCCGTACAAGGAGACGGACCGGCGCGGCAGGACGATCGAATTCCCGGACGCGCGCAGTTGGCGCAAGTATCTCAGATCCGGGGGGCGACTCGAGAAGGATGATTGGCGCAGGGCCAACGTCGACAGCCTGATCCATCAGGTGTACATGCGGATCAAGGCAGCAAAGCCGTGGGTGAAGTTCGGAATCAGCCCGTTTGGCGTGTGGCGTCCGGGGAATCCCCCGGAGATCGGAGGACTCGATTCCTACTCGGAGCTCTATGGCGACTCGAGAAAGTGGATCCTGAATGGATGGGCGGACTACTTCACCCCGCAGCTTTATTGGCCGACCACGCGCGAGGACCTGAGTTACCCGGTTCTGCTGAAGTGGTGGGTCGAACAAAATGCAAAGGGCCGGCACGTCTGGCCCGGAAACTATCTCGACAAGGTTACTGGCACTGCAACCGGCTGGCCGGCGCAGGAGCTGCTGGATCAAATCGCGCTGACGCGTGCGCAGCAGGGAGCGACGGGCAATGTTTACTTCAGCATGCGATCGTTCATGTTCGGACGAGACAGCCTGCCGGAGAAGCTCGTCGCCGGTGCGTACGCAAGCAAAGCGCTGGTGCCCGCATCACCCTGGCTGGACAGCATACCACCGCCTTCGCCGATTGTGCGGGTCGGACGCGACGAAGCAAGCGGCGCCAGCACTGTTTCACTGGAGCCTCAGGGCGCGGAGCCCATCCGGCTCTGGGTGGTCAGGACCCGCGTTGGAACGGACTGGACAACTGAGGTTCTTTCGGGCCTTCAGCGTTTCTACATGATTCCGCGGATTGCCGGCGGCGCCGTTGCGGATGAATTGGCGGTATCGGCAGTGGATCGAAGCGGAAACGAGAGCGCTCCGGCGTTGCTGAGCCTTGTCAGTCCGCCTTGAGTATGAAACGCCTCGCTGCTATCTGTCTTCGCGCTTGAGCGAGGCGGAATTGATGCAATACCGCTGGTGCGTCGGCCCGGGACCGTCATCGAACACGTGCCCCAGGTGTGCGTCGCACTTTGCGCAGAGCACCTCGGTGCGCTTCATGAACAGCGTCCTGTCCGATTCGGTGCGGACGTTCTCGTCCGAGACCGGCTTGGTGAAACTGGGCCATCCCGTACCGGAATCAAACTTGGCGTTGGAATCGAAGAGAGGCGTGCCACAGCAGATGCAGGTGTAGATACCCGGCTCCTTGCTGTCGTGGTAGGCGCCTGTAAATGCCCTCTCGGTGGCCTTCTGACGCGCAATACGGTACTGCTCAGGCGTGAGTTCCTGGCGCCACTCTTCGTCGCTCTTTCTGATCTTGTCGCTCATCGTATCGTTCTCTAAACATTCTCCAAACAAGTGATCCGGAAGCCAGAGCACTGGTGGTCGCACCGCCGCGTGTGGCACTGTGGAACATACACGATGTGTCGATTATCA
>DASWBC010000105.1:0-4337 GCA_036390815.1 Gemmatimonadaceae bacterium | reverse complement strand
CCCGGGTGACCTGTCTCGCGCCCTGGCTCCGCTTCCAGTGATATCAGATGCACGGCTGCTCGTCGGCAGAGAGACGTTCGACGACGCCGGCATCTTCCGCGTGTCGGATGATTTCGCCCTCGTCCAGACTGTGGATTTCTTCCCGCCGATCGTGGACGATCCCTTCGACTTCGGACAGATCGCCGCCGCGAACGCCCTGTCGGACGTGTATGCGATGGGCGGTCAGCCGCTCACCGCGCTCAACATCGTCGCGTTTCCGACGAGCGACTTGCCCCTCGAGGTGCTGACCGGAATTCTGGCCGGGGGCCAGGAGAAGGTCCACGAGGCAGGAGCAGTGATCGTTGGCGGGCACACCGTCGTTGATCCCGAGCTCAAGTACGGTCTCGCCGTGACGGGGCGCGCGCACCCGGGCTTTCTCCTTACCAACGCCGGCGCGCGCCCGGGCGATCAGCTCGTTCTCACCAAGCCAATCGGGAATGGCATTCTCGCGACGGCCGGCAAGCGGGGGCAGCTCTCGCCGGAATCCGAGCGCGCGATGCTCGAGGCAATGAAAGCACTCAACGGACCGGCGAGTCGCGCTGCGCTCGCCGTCGGATCGCGTTGCGCCACGGACATCACGGGCTTCGGACTTCTTGGCCACATGTCGCACGTCGCGCGCGCGAGCAACGTCACGCTCACCGTCGACCTCGACGCGATTCCTATCTTCCCCGGAGTTCGCGAAGCCGTTCACGCCCGTTTCGTCACCGACGGTGCCAAGAGGAACGCGGAATATCTGCGCGACCTCGTCAGCTGGAAGAAGGGAACCGAGGAGGATCGCGCGATTCTCCATGACCCGCAGACCTCGGGCGGGCTCCTCGTTTGCGTTAGTCAGTCGCGAACGGCTGACTACCTTTCACGCGTGGTTGGATCGGTAGTCGTGGGAGAGGTCATCGAACGGGGAGAAGTTGCGATCGAAGTGCATTGAAGGGCGTGGGGGTGGATGGGGCCTGGTGGCTTCCGTGATCTTCAAAATCACTGTGACCCTACTTCGTAGGGTCGGGTGGGTTCGATTCCCACACTCTCCCGCCACCATCCTCGCCCCAGCGCTCTTCTGCCTTTGTCTGTTCGTTCCCTGCGTGTCGGTCGCCCAACAGCGCGACAGCGCCCGCGCGGGGATAGCCGCACCCGTGACGAAAAAGCCGCCACTCGCTGCAACCGATACGCCAAAGCCGCCAATGACGCCGCGTCGCGCCTTTCTCAGCTCGCTTCTTGTTCCCGGCTACGCGCAGACGGTCTTCGGTCGCGACCGCGCTGCGATGCTGTTCGCCGTGATCGAGGTCGGGTCTCTCGGAATGGCCCGCAAGGCCGCCCAGGATCTCGCCGAGGCGAAGGCCTTCGCGAATGACAGCATCGTTGCCACGTACAAGATTGATCCAAACACCGGCATCGCGATCGTCGATCCGAAAACAGGACTCCCGGTTCCGGACACGTATGTCGCCAGTCGCTTCACTCCGGATCGAGTCAAGGCCCGCCGAACCCACTACGAGGACTGGATCGCAGCCATTCTGTTCAACCACCTCTTCTCCGGGGCCGACGCGTACGTCGCCGCGAATCTCTGGGATTTCAAGACGAATATCAGCGTCGTAGCCACGCCGAGGGCGGCGGGGATTTACGCGTCGCTGAGATTGAGGTGAGCAACGCCGCGCCGATCGGCGTTTTCGATTCCGGAATGGGCGGCCTTACCGTGATGCGCGAGATGATCAGCCAGCTGCCGAACGAGAGCATCATCTACTTCGGCGATACCGCCCGCGTACCGTACGGCCCCAAGAGTCCCGACACGGTTCTGAGATACAGTCGGGAGATCACCACCTTTCTCAAGGGGGAAGGCGTGAAGGCCCTCGTGGTCGCGTGCAACACCGCGACCGCGCACGCGCTTCCCGCTCTCCGCGAGGAGTTCGATTTCCCCATCATTGGCGTGATCGAGCCGGGCGCCCGCGCGGCCGTCGCCGTGACAAAAACCAAACGGGTCGGTGTGATCGGAACAGCGGGAACGATCAAGTCGCGCGCATACGAGAAGGAGATCAGGAACCTTTTGCCCGACGCGGAAGTCACTGCCCAGGCCTGCGCTCTCTTCGTGCCGCTGGTCGAGGAAGGATGGCTCGACAGCGAGGTCACCCGCGCCATCGCCCGCAACTATCTCGCGCCGCTCGTCTCGGCCGAGGTCGACACGCTGGTTCTCGGATGCACCCATTACCCGCTGATGAAAACCGTGATCGGAAATGTCGTGGGTCGCAATGTGAGATTGATCGACAGCGCGCACGAGACAGCGCGGCAGGTGGGCGAAGTTCTCCGGGCGGACGGCCTGGAGAACACGACGCCGAACGGGGCGCGGTATCGCTTCATCGCCTCTGATGCGCCGGACACGTTCCTGGCGCTCGGCCAGATCTTTCTCGGGTCAGCGATTGATCGAGTTGAGACGCTTACCCTGGGCTGATCCGTCCCACTCGCGCAGCTCGATCGCTTCGTCTGTGATCTTGAGGTACGTGGGCACATCGAGCCAGGAGCCTGCGTTCCCGAAAACTCCAGCGCTCCCCATTCGCTCGAGCGCCGCGACGTGGGAGTGTCCGTACACGAGCAGGTCGAGATCTTTCGCGGCTTCCAGTTGCGTCTTTGCGTATGCGCGGAGGCCGCGTCCCTCGTCCCTCGCTCGATAGGTTCTGCTCGCGTTGGAGCTGCCTTGAGCGAGCTTGCTTGCCCAGTCCGGGTGCAGCATTCGAAACGCCCTGACGGCGAGCGGATGGCGCATGACCGGACGAATCATCCGGTAACCGCGATCTTCGCGGTCGCGTAAACCGTCGCCGTGCTCGATCCGCACTCTCCACCCGGCGACCGTTCCCTCCCACGGGCCGACGACGTAGCTGACTCCGACATCTTCGCGCAGCACCTCGCCGCCCCAGCAGTCGTGGTTGCCCGCGACCCACAGGATTTCCACGCCTGCATCCTTGAGCTCGGCGAGCGCGGCCAGCGCCCGAAAACTGCGGCGTGGAATCACCGTCTTCCACTCGAACCAGAAGTCGAAGAGATCGCCATTGATGATCAGAGACTTCGCGTCTCCGGCCAATCCGCGCAGGAAGGACACGAAGGATCGCTCGATCTGGGGGCTGGCGACGCCCAGGTGCGCGTCCGACACGATGTAGCAGGGGGCGTTGAGCACGGCTCAAATTAGCTCTGCGGGACAGGCTTTACAAAGCATTGCGCCCGGGGCATTTTCGCTTCTCCCTATCCGATGACACCCCATTCCAATCGTGGTACGGCTCACACCGTCGAGGTCCGGGTTCGTTACGCCGAGACCGACCAGATGCAGGTGGTGTATCATTCCAACTATCTGATCTGGTGCGAGATCGGGCGCACTGAATTCATTCGCGCGCTGGGAACACCGTACGCCGAGCTGGAGAGGCAGAACGTCACGCTGGCTGTGGTCGAGGCCAGTCTTCGCTTCCAATCCGCCGCACGTTACGACAACCTGATTCGCGTGACCACCACCATCGGCGATGTGAGGTCGCGCACGATCACGTTCGATTACGTGATCAGCAATGCGGAAACTGGGGAACGCCTCGTGACGGCATCGACCAAACTGGCATCGCTCACGCGCGACTCTCGACTCACTACATTGCCCGAATCACTTCGCAAGGTACTAAAGGATGCGGCTTCGTAAGCACTTCGCTGTCACTCTGCTGCTGATCGGAATTTCCGCCAGCGCTCATGCCCAGGCGTCGCCGCCGGCTGTCGGCGCTCGTGAGGTGAATCTCTACGCCCGGATCCTCGCGATGACCGACACACGCCAGCTCGACACGGCGCTCGTCGATCGCGCCCTGGCGAGCACATGGCGTCCCATGCGCGCGGCGGCAGCGCTCGCCATCGGCCAGGTCGGTGCGGAACCCGGAATGGCGGGCGCGTCACGCCTTCGCGCATTGCTCAAGGACGGCGACCTGACAGTCGCCGCCAACGCGGCTTATGCACTCGGCCTGTTGCGCGATACCGCGTCTATCGCTGATCTCGGTGCGGCGCTCGCGTTGAATCATGATGTTGCGCGCGAAGCGGCGTGGGCATTGGGCGAGATCGGTATACCCGCGCGCGCGGCGATCACGACGGCCCTTAGGAGCAGCCACGATCACGACACAGCGATTCAGCTGCTGCTCGCGGCGTCGAAGCTGCGTCCGGTGCCCCTCGCGGAGGTGAGATCATATCTGAAAGACGCACACCCGTCAGTGGTGTGGGCGGCATCCTACGCGATTGCGCGGACCCGCGCGCCGGGTGGTGTGCGTGAGCTGATCGACCTCGAGGCGTCACCTGCGATG
>DASWBC010000104.1:0-7079 GCA_036390815.1 Gemmatimonadaceae bacterium | reverse complement strand
TGTTCCGGTTGTACGCGAACAATCCTTTGTTGTTGCCGAGCGCGTTGGCGCTGGCGTTGACGATGATGAAGCCGGCGGCCTTGAGATCGCCGGCTTTGCGTGCGGGCTCGAGCGCTGTCAGCGCGGCGCGCGCGCGATCTTCAGGCGTGAGGTTGGCCGTCGAATCGAAGTAGCCGTTAACGGGCACGTACGTCTGTGACGGCAACCCGGGCATCGTTTCCGGGTCGTCGGGGGAGAGTTTGGCCAGCGTTTCCGACTGCTCGACCGCGCGTCGCAGTGATTCATCCGACATGTCGTTGGTCAGGGCCGCCGCGTGCTTCTTTCCGAATGTGCTCTCGATCCCGATCTGCGAATTGACGACTCCGCCGGCAGTCGACATCTGATTGGCCGCGAAACGGATATTCGCCTGGTAGCCGCTGTCCACGCTCACGGAGATTCCATCGGCCTTGGACATCTTCACGATTTTCTCGATCAACGCCTGCGACTTTTCGCGCGTCATCACCGCGCCTTCGGGCATGTACTTCGCCGCGTTATCGAAGAGTGATTTCGGGTTCGGGGAAAAGTTGAAGTCGGTCATGCTTTCCTCCCCGTATTGATCACGTTGATGTTGCGGAACCGGCTCGGCACGCACCCGTGACTCACGGCGTTCACCTGACCCGGTTGTCCCTTACCATCGAAGAACGTTCCACCCATGAAATAGCTCTTCTGCCCGCCGATCATGTCCATGGAGTTCCAGAAATCGGGAGTACGCATCTGGTACGCGACGTCCTTCAGCGGCCCGACGATCTTTCCTCCCTTGATCTCGTGGAAGACCTGTCCGCCGAACTGGGCGTTGAAGCGTTGCTGATCGATCGAAAATGATCCGTCACCTTCGATCGCGATCCCCTTGTCGGTAGCGGCGATCAGGTCCTCCCACCCTATGTCTTTCGTTCCCGGAAGCAGGGAGACATTCGGCATCCGCTGGAACTGCACCGACGACCACGAGTCCGCATTGGAGCAGCCGTGTGACCGCGTCGGCATTCCTTGCGAGTCGTACCACCATTTCAGCCAGTTCGCCTGCTCGCGCGTCGTCTGGTAATCGTTCACGAGTCCGTTCTTGATGATCAGGAACTTCTCCGGCTTCACACCTTCGTCGTCGTAACCCGTAGTGCCGCATCCGCCCTCCTGCGAGCGGTCGCCCTGGATGTTCATGAAGTCCGGGCCGTAGCGAAACTTGCCCAGGAATTTCTCGGGCGGCGCGACGAAGCTCGTGCCGGCGTAGTTGGCCTCGTAGCCGAGAGCGCGGTCCAGCTCCGTTGGGTGCGCGATTGATTCGTGGATGGTGAGCCAGAGGTGCGTCGGGTGGAGAACAAGATCGTACCGACCCACTTCGACGGATTTCGCGCTCAGCTTCTGAACGGCCTGCTCGGCCCACTTGCCGGCGTTGGCGACGAGATCCTGCTCGAGCACATACTCCCATCCGCGACCGGCGGGGGCGACACCGTTGCTGCGGGTCTGGAAATCAGAATTGTCGGGCGCGACCGCCGTCACCGTGAACGGAACAGCGACGCGCACGAGCGTCTGCGAAATCACCGAGCCTTCTGTTGACGCGAAGCTGCGGTCCTCCTTCACGAAGAACAATCCCGAGTTGACAAACTTCACGCCCTTCACCTTGAGCGCCTCCGCGTTTGCCTTGAGGAGAAGATCCGCGCGCTGCTCGATGGGGATCGTGAAGGGGTCGATCGTGAACGAGCTCTTCCACGTCGCGTTCGGATATGACGCGACCGGCGAGAGCTGGACGGGCCGATCGCCGGCGATTCGATTTGCCCTGGCGATCGCGACCGCCTCTTTCGCTGCCGCAGCGACGCCGTCGGTGGTGAGCGTCTGCGTCGCGCCGAATCCCCACGTTCCATCTACGAGCGCTCGGACGCCGGCGCCAATGCTGTCGGTGTCCACCGTGTTGACGATCTGCTGCTCGCGGGTGAAGACGAAGCTCTGCCGATACCGACCTATTCGCACGTCGGAGTAGCTCGCGCCCGCGGACTTGGCGGCGTTGATGGCAGTCATCATGAGGGCGCGGACTGTGTCGTCCGGCGGCATCTCGACAGTATTCGAGGTAAGAAGACCGGCGAATGATTTGCTCGGCGAGAATGCGCTGGATGCGGCAATGGCCGCGGCCGCCAGACCGCTCTGCTTGATGAAATCGCGACGTGTTTTTTTCATGGCTCTCGCGGGGGTAGGCGACTAATATCGGGAGCGGTCACGTCCGTGGCTAGCTGCGGGGCTCCTCCTTGGGCCCTGGTTGTCCGGTATGAAAAAAAGAGCCCGGCAAACACGCCGGGCTCTTTCTTACGAAGAATTCCTTAGGCTCAGCTTCCGCGGGTGCGCGTAACGTTCACGGTGCGGCCGCAGAACGTTCCGTTCACTGTAACAGTGTGGGTAGCGGGATCGAATGAAGACGTGATATCGACATCGCACGTACCAGATCCGCCGGTACGCGCCCACTTGAAGCTGCCCTTGTGGGTCTGTGTCTGCAGTCCCGACAGCACTCCGTTTACGATGTTCAGCTTTGCATCGTAGGCGACATTCGGATTGCCGTTGAGGGTGAGCACGCCGTTTCGCGTATCGAAGGCGCAGTCGGTGTCTGTCCTCGTTGCGACCGCCTCAACACTCAGATCGTGGGTCGTGCGGTCGCCGGTACCCGTGATGCCTCCGACAATTACGACTTGTCCGCCTCTCGGGCATTGCTTGGTAACAGTGAATTGCGTGTTGATCGGAAACGGCGTTGAGGCGATCGTCGCGGAAGCTCCGTTGGGATCGACGCTGACGGAAAAGGATGCGCCGAGTCCGAAATCGGTGGTGCCGAGTGTGGAGACGGCATCTATGTCGGAGGCGAGCTGGTTTGCGTCTGCCTGACTGATGCTGGTGGACACGCCAGTGGAATCGTTGCAGGCGGCGACGGCCAGGAGAAGACCCGCGCTACACAGCAGGTACGATTGTTTGAGCATTGAATTACTCCGGGTGGACGGTTTAGCGATTAGACGCCGAGCGATGCTGAGCCGTTAACGAGGCTGGCCCACGCAGATCGACTTCCGCACGCGACAGCGTCATGATACGTGCCGCCCCTACCCGAAGGTTCCCCGACATTTCGTTGTTGTGACGCGCGTCGTACGTTAGTCGCGCTGTGAGGGGTCTACCTGCTGGGAGGGTGGAATACGCTCCGGACGCACGTCCAATGCGGGGTCTGCGGCGCATCGGCCAATGACTTGCAACCGAGCGTGCCCGATGAATACAACACGACTCGTCTTGCTGTTCGTTCTTCCGATTCCGATTGCGTGCATCACGTGGACCGTGACGCATGAGGAACTGTTTCGCGAGCCTCGCGACTGGTTCGCCGCGAAAAGCAAATCGGCCCGGAGCCTATACTCGCGCAAATTCTTCTACGTGTTCACGTGCGAGTACTGCTTGAGCCACTATGTCACCGCCTTCTTCCTCGTCATCACCCGTTACACGCTGCTGTTCGATGACTGGCGAGGTTATCTCATCTCAGGCTTCTCGTTGGTATGGATCGCCAACGTCTACATGAGCTTCTTTGGCAGGATGCGGCTGGAGATTCGGGAAGATCGATTGGCAGTCGACGCAGAGGAGTCGAGAGAGCACACGGAAGTCAAACCGCGTCGGAAAGACTCGTAAAATTGAAGTCCTTTGCCTTGATCGCGGGCATCACCACAGGACCACCCTGCTCCGTCCCACCGATGCGAACCGCCGGACTCAGCGCCTCCAGATTACTGAGCAGAAAAAGCGGCGAGTCGTTGAATCGGAAGTTCTTGACCGACTTGGAAATCTTTCCGTTCTCGATCAGGAACGTCCCGTCGCGCGTGAGGCCCGTGACCAGAATCGTCCGGGGATCAACCAGTCGTAGGTACCAGAGCCGAGTGACTAAAACTCCGCGCGGAGTGGACTTGATCATGTCGTCCATCGACGTCGTGCCACCTTCCAGCTTGATGGAAGACGGACCACCCGTCGGCTGCTTGCCCTGTTTCTGCGCCCAGAAGCGGGAGTAGAATAACTGCTTGAGCACGCCGTTCTCGACCCAGACCTGGCGCGAGAGCGGAAGTCCCTGGCCGTCGTAAGGCTGTGCGAGCAGTTGAGGATCCTGCGGATCCGAGAAAATCGTGACGCGGCTGTCCACGATCTTCTCGCCGATCTTGTTTCCGCCGCCCTGCTTCGCAAAGGCGCTCCGTCCTTCGTCCGCATTGCGAGCGGCGAGAGCGAATCCCATCAGCTGAACGAGATCACCAACGGCCTGGGGCTCGAGTATCACCGTGTAGCGTCCCGGCTCGATCGCCACCGGGTTGCGCGACAGCCGCGCCTTCTCGATGGCGTGCGCGGAAAGGCCAGCGAAGTCGAGCTGCTTCCAGTCCGGATGCTCGGCGCCCGCCCAACCGGATCCAGTTCCGTCGTCGGTCCGCACCGTTAGCGTGTAGTTGGCGTTGGTCGAGCGGTTGTACGCGAACAGCCCGTGACCGTTGCCGAGCGCGCTCGCGCCGGCATTGACGACGATGAAGCCCGCGGCCTTGAGATCGCCCGCTTTGCGCGCGGGCTCTAGCGCCGTAAGCGCGGCTCGCGCGCGATCTTCGGGCGAGAGATTGGCGGTCGAATCGAAGTAGCCGTTCACGGGCACGTACGTCTGTGGCGGCAGCCCGGGCATCGTTTCCGGATCGTCGGGAGAGAGCTTGGCCAGCGCCTCAGACTGCTCGACGGTGCGGCGCAGCGACTCGTCCGAAAAATCATTGGTGACCGCGGCGGCGTGCTTCTTTCCGAAAGCGCTCTGGACGGCGATCTGGCCATTCACGACGCCGCCCGATGTCGACATCTGATTGGCCGCAAAGCGGACGTCGGCCTGGTAGCCGCTCGTCAGGTTCACCGAGATCTCGTCGGCCTTGGACATCTTCACGACTTTCTCTACGAGCGCCTGCGCCTGATCGCGTGGCATCACGGCACCTTCGGGAATGAGCGATGCCCGATCGAGAAGGGATTTCGGTCGTGTGAAGAACGCAGAATCCGTCACGCCTTCCTCCCGGTGTTGATCACGTTGATGTTGCGAAACCGGCTCGGCACGCAGCCGTGACTGACCGCGTTCGACTGGGGCGGTTGTCCCTTTCCGTCGTTGAATGCGCCGCCCATGAAGTAGCTCTTCTGGCCCCCGATCATGTCCATCGAGTTCCAGAAATCAGGCGTGCGCATTTGATACGCGACATCCTTGAGCTGGCCGACGATCTTCCCGCCCTTGATCTCGTGGAAGACCTGTCCGCCGAACTGGGCGTTGTAGCGTTGCTGATCGATCGAGAACGAGCCGTCGCCGATGATCGCAATGCCTCTGTCAGTTGCACTGATAATATCGTCCCAGCCGATGTCCTTGGCGCCCGGCAAGAGCGATACGTTCGGCATGCGCTGGAACTGCACGGTTCCCCACGAGTCCGCGTTCGAGCAGCCGTGCGACCGTGCCGGTTTCCCCTGCGAGTCGTACCACCATTTCAGCCAGTTCGCCTGCTCGCGCGTCGTCTGGTAGTCGTTGACGAGTCCGTTCTTGATGATGAGGAAGGTGTCCGGCTTGACGCCCTCGTCATCGTAGCCGATGGTCGCGCATCCGCCCGCCTGCGAGCGATCGCCCTGGATGTTCATGAAGTCGGGGCCGTAGCGGAACTTGCCGAGCATCTTCTCAGGAGGTGAGACGAAGCTGGTTCCAGCGTAGTTGGCCTCGTAGCCCAACGCGCGATCGAGCTCCGTTGGATGCGCGATCGATTCGTGGATCGTGAGCCAGAGGTGCGTCGGGTGCAGAACGAGATCATAGCGGCCGACTTCGACCGATTTTGCGCTGAGTTTTTGAACCGCTTCCTCAGCCCACTTGCCTGCGTTGCCGACGAGATCCTGCTCGAGCACGTACTCCCAACCGCGACCAGCGGGCGCGACGACGTTGCTGCGGGTCTGAAAGTCGGAATTGTCGGGCGCGACCGCGGTGATCGTGAACGGAACCGCCACGCGGACGATCGTCTGCGAGATCACCGAGCCCTCGGTTGACGCGAAGTTCCGATCCTCCTTCACGAACAGCAGTCCCGAGTTCACGAACTTCACGCCCTTCACCTTGAGCGCCTCGGCGTTCGCCTTAAGCAGGAGATCCGCGCGCTGCTCGATCGGAATCGTGAATGGATCGATCTTGAACGAGCTCGTCCACGTCGCATTCGGATACGACTGCACCGGCGTGAGCTGCACGGGCTGATCGCGGGCGATTCTGTTTGCCTTGGCGATCGCGACCGCTTCCCTGGCTGCGTTGGCGACGCCGTCGGTGGTCAGCGTCTTCGTCGCACCGAAGCCCCACGTTCCGTCTACGAGCGCGCGAACACCGGCGCCGACGTTGTCCACGTCGGCAGTCTGGACGATCTGCTGCTCGCGCGTGAACACGATGCTGTTCCGATACCGACCTATTCGCACATCCGAATAGCTGGCACCCGCAGTCCTGGCGGTATTGATCGCGGTCATCATGAGGGCACGGACGGTGTCGTCCGGCGGCATTTCGATCGGCCTCGTTTCCATGAGACCGGCAAACGCTCTGGTCGGGGAGAAAGCGCCGGTCGCGGCAACCGCCGCGGCCGCCATTCCCGTCTGTTTGATGAAATCACGACGTGTTTTTTTCATGGGTCTCGCGTGGGGAGGGCGACTAATATCGGGCGCGGTCAGGTGCATCGCAATCGGGTCAGTTTCATACTATCCGCGCCGTTCGCGGGCCGGCAGGCTCAATTGGCGACTCGCTGAAATTCACCCGCGCGTTGCGACCTTGTCGGGGTCCCGGCGCTCTTCTAGGTTGTCGCTATGACAAGCCAGGGTCTTGAAGGTGTGGTTGCCGCAACGACGCGCCTCAGCGAAGTGGACGGCGAGCGCGGAGAGCTGATCATTTCCGGCTTTCCGGTCGGTGAGCTGGCCGCGCACGCGACGTTCGAGGAGACGACTTTGCTCCTCTGGAACGGTGATCTCCCCACACGATCACAGCTCGACAGTTTTCGTTCCGAGCTTGCCGCCCAGCGCAGCCTGGCCAAGCCGAC
>DASWBC010000103.1:0-1964 GCA_036390815.1 Gemmatimonadaceae bacterium | reverse complement strand
GAGCTGTCTGCAAGGCGCCTTTTTCGATGAGCGCCGCGGACCCAACGATCCCATTCAACAGGTTCCGTAGGTCGTGGCTCACGATGCCGAGAAACTCATCCCGCGTCGCGAGCGCATCGTCGGACAGCTCGCGTTCATGCGAAAGGTCTTTGTCCGTTTCTTGGCGTTCGCGCGACAGCAGTGCGAGATGCTCCGCGCGTTCCTCGCGAAGGACTTCGTCCGCACTGGCTCGCTCCTCCTGAAGGACTTGATCCTCACGAACTCTCTCACTCTTGAGGATCCTCGGAATGGGCGTGTCCGGCGCAGACGCGCGATCGGTCTTGGCGCGCGCTGCCGCCAATACCTCGTCCGCACGGCTTCGAGCTCGGCTGATGACGGCATCGGCCGTCTCATCGATTGCGCTTCCCCCGTCCTCAAGAGTCTGGTCGGCTTTTTCGCGCTCGACGCGCAGACTCTCGTCGGTCTGTTCGCGCTCAAGGCGCGGTTGCTGGTCCGATTGCTGGTCTTCTGGCGGCATCGATGCCGCGAAGTCTACACCTCGCCGTTGATCGTCCTCACCTCGAAATGAGGCCAGAACAGCCACCTCGAGTGTCGTCGTCGCTTCTCGTTCGACGACGCGGGGCTAGAATAGAGAGACTTCCTGACGTTCCTGCCGTTGGCAGCAGCCTCATCAAGGCGCCCATGCATCATGGGCGCGTAAGCTCCCCCGTCAAGTAGACACTTCCCACGTAGACTTTCCGGCTGATGTTGGCCTCGGTAGAAACATGAGGGGCGGCACCCGGCCGAGGCTGTCGTGGGGCCGCTCGTGGTTGTACGTCAGCAGCCAGCGCTCCGTCAGCGCGCGCACCTCGGCGATCGATTCGAAGAGATACGCATCCAGAATCTCCGTCCGATAGCTGCGATTGAAGCGTTCGATGTCCGCATTCTGATCGGGTTTGCCGGGCTGGATGGAGTGCACGGCCACGCCGTGGTCGGCGCACCAGTCGACAAAGACCTGGGCGAGCAGCTCGGGGCCGTTGTCGACCCGGACCGCCGCCGGCCGCCCATGCACCGCGATGAGCTCCTCCAGGACGCGAATCACGCGCGTCGCCGGGATCGACGTGCCGACCTCAATCGCCAGCGCTTCCCGATTCCCTTCATCGATCATCGTTCAGGACGCGAAAATGACGCCGGTCGTAACAGGACGTCGGCCATGAAGTCGAGCGCCCAGGTCTGATTCAGTCGTGGCGGTGCCGCGAGCGGCTGGCGCAAGCGCTGCGGGACGCGGCGCTTCGTCCGCCGCGGCAGATTCAACCGCAGCGCGCAGTACACCCGATGCACGCGTTTGTGATTCCAGCGGCGACCCTGGAGCCGCAGGCGATCGAAACACTTCCAGAAGCCCCAGCGACCGTGCTCGGCGACGACGGCCGTCAACGCGGCAATCACGGCGGCATCGGCGCGCGCCCGCGACATCGGAGGCCGGTAGTACGCCGCCCGCGACAGCCTCACCATTCGACAGGCCCGTTGCACCGGCAACCCATGCTCCTGCACCAGCACCTCGAGCACCTGTCGTTTCGCAGACGGCGTTACAGTTTTCGGCCGAGCACGTCCTTGATCGCCGCATTCTCCAGCGCCAGGTCGGCGTACATCCGTTTGAGCTTCGTGGTTTCCGCCTCAAGCTCCCGGAGCCGCTTCACGTCGTTCACTGTGGCGCCCGCGTACTTGCTTCGCCACTTGAAGAACGTCGCCTTACTGATCGCGTGACGTCGCAGCAGATCGGCTATCGGTATCCCCGATTCCGCTTCCTTCAGAATCCCGACGATCTGGGTCTCGCTGAATTTCGACTTCCGCATGACCACTCCTGAGCTCGGAGCAGTCTACTGCTGGATTGTCTACTTGACGGGGGAGCTTACGTTCAGGTTTCCTTCGGCCGGCGGCCCGGATCTGAACTGCGCAGAAGGACAGTGAACAATCAGCGAACAATT
>DASWBC010000102.1:0-1577 GCA_036390815.1 Gemmatimonadaceae bacterium | reverse complement strand
GCTTCCGTCGCGCGACTACCACTCCGTACGCGGTCAGATTGACGAGCAGCGCGAGACTTCCAAGTACAATCTGCGTTCCACGCGTGAGGCCGGCCGGATAGAGCGCCGGCTGTATGTAGTGCTCGATGAATCCACCGCTGTAACCAGCCTCGCCCCCGCGCGCCCTCAGCGAATTCTCGAGGGGAGTGAGCGGGCAAATCCATCCCGTGTACTCGATCAGAACGCCCCAGATCGCAGCGGGAACGTGTAGCCACGCCAGCGCCGGCCACTCGAGCACCGATAGTCCTCCCAGCACGACGAAGAGGACAAACCCGAGGTGTACGACGAGTACGAGATCCGCGAGCGTCCGGTAGATCAAGTGGCGGGGTCGAAATTCATCCTTTTCACGAGCGCATCGAAGCGCGGCTCGCCGCGAATGGAATCGACGATTGGATGAACGCGCAGATACGCGACCCAGCCGCGCCGCTCCTCGATCGCCCGCTCCGTCCAGTCGAGGGCTTTCTCCCTGTCGCCGAGGGCCATCTGGACGATCGCGTCCTCGACCGGAGAGACGTACTCGTTCTTTCGCCTCTCTTCGAGCTCCACCGCGACCCGGCGGGCGTAAGAGGAATCGCCGGCCTTGGCGAGACAGAACGCGAGCATCGCCTTCGTGGACGATGCGGTCTCGGGTGCCAGTGCCAGAGCCTCGCGCAACACCCTCTCCGCGGCCGCGTAGTCCTTCTGGAAGGTCAGCGTCAGCCCCTGAATCCGGTAACTCTCTTCAGCGGTCGGGTTCATGGCGATCGCCCGATCGAGGTGATAGCGCGCCTGGTCGTATTTGCGCGCGTAGAGATAGCAGTATCCCAGACTCCGCCGCACCGACACCGACGATGGGTCGTTCTCCTGCGCGGTATGTACCTCGAGCAGCGCTTCGTCGAACCGGCGCTGCGATGCGAGCATGAATCCGTACCACTGGTGCGCGGGCGCGTAGCGGGGATCGAGCTCGATTGCGCGGCGGAACTCGCGGGCGGCGGCGGCCCAGTCCCAATCGTAGATGAACAGGCTCCAGGCCAGCGACGCGTGCGCCTCGGCGAGCGTGTCATCCAGCTCTATCGCTTTCCGGGCGTAGAACTTCGCCTTCTGGTGGCCTTCGTGCGTCGGAACGTTCCGGTAGTCGATGTGGAGCGCGTAGGAGTCCGCCAGCCCGGTGTACGCCAGGGCGTACTTCGGATCGAGCGCGATGGCGTCCTCGAAGTGCTTGATCCCCTCGAAGACTCCCTCGGACGTGCGCTTGTTCCAGGCGTAGCGGCCGCGCAGATAGAGTCCGTACGCGAGCACGTTCGCGGTGTGGCGACTCGCCGCTGCCGGGGCGATCTCCGCGAACGAGGTCTCGCGCAGCGTGGTCACGATCGTGCGCGCGATCTCATCCTGGATGAAGAATACATCCATGAGCTTGCGATCGTAGCGCTCGGACCAGACGAGCCGTCCGTCGTCCGTGGAAGTGAGTTGTACAGTGATGCGCAGGTTTTCTCCCGAGCGGCGCACCGATCCCTCGAGCACCTCCGATGCCTCGAGCAGCGCGCCGATCGCGCGCACGT
>DASWBC010000101.1:0-5382 GCA_036390815.1 Gemmatimonadaceae bacterium | reverse complement strand
GAGATGACGAACCTCGGAGTTCCCGTTCCAGCGGGATTCACGATCGCATGCAGCGAATGCATGGAGTACCTCGGTAGCGGAAGGTATTCCGACAAGCTCCGCGCGGAGGTCGAAGGCAACGTCGCCCGCCTCGAGAAAGAGACTGGCAAGAAACTCGGTGATCCCAAGAATCCGCTGCTCGTCTCAGTAAGATCGGGTTCCCCTGTCTCCATGCCGGGAATGATGGAGACGATCCTCAACCTCGGTCTCAACGATCGCGCTGTGACGGCGCTCGCAGGGCAGAGCCGGAACACGCGATTCGCGTACGACTCGTTCCGCCGCTTCATCCAGATGTACTCGGACGTCGTGCTCGGAGTTTCGATCCACGACTTCGAGCACCTGCTCAAGGCAAAGCGCATGACCGAGGGCGCGACCTCCGACGCCGACCTCAGTGAAGGCGTTTTGAAGATTCTGGTCGAGGAATACAAGTCGCTCGTCCGGAATCGTACGGGCGCCGACTTTCCGCGCGACCCGGTCGTGCAGCTCTGGGGCGCGATCGAGGCCGTGTGGAAATCGTGGACGCTCAAGAAAGCACGGGATTACCGGCGCGTAAATGGGATCGCGGAAGATCTCGGGACGGCGGTCAGCGTAGTCGCTATGGTGTTCGGCAATCTGGGAGATGACTCAGGAACCGGCGTCGCGTTTACCCGCAATCCGTCGACTGGCGAGAGGCGCTTCTACGGGGAGTTCCTCGTCAACGCGCAGGGTGAGGATGTCGTCGCCGGAATCAGAACTCCGCTCGATATCGATGCGATGGAACAAGTTCTTCCCGATGCCTATAAGGAGTTGCTGGAGACGCAGGACCGGCTCGAGCGCCACTACCACGACATGCAGGACCTGGAGTTCACCGTCGAGCGCGGCAAGCTTTATCTGCTGCAGACGCGCAGCGGGAAGCGCACCGCCGCAGCCGCCGTGCGGATCGCGCGCGACATGGTGAGCGAAGGATTGATCGACAAGATCGAAGCCGTGCGACGTGTTCCGGCTGCTGATCTCGACCAGCTGTTGCATCCGATCATCGACCCATCGATTCGCGCGACGCCTCTCTGCGTCGGTCTTCCCGCGAGTCCCGGGGCGGCGAGTGGTCGCGCCGTGTTCGACCCGGACACGGCCGCGCAGCGCGCGCTTGCCGGTGAGAACGTCATTCTGGTCCGCGATGAGACGACGCCCGAGGATTTCCACGGCATCGTCGCGGCGCGAGCCGTTCTAACAGCGCGTGGAGGCATGACGAGTCACGCCGCCGTCGTGGCGAGGGGAATGGGGAAGTGCGCGATCGTTGGCTGCAAGGACATACATGTCGATCTCGAGAGAAAATCCTTCAGCGTGAATGGAACCGACGTCGCGGAGGGTGACTGGCTGACGCTCGATGGCGCGACGGGTCGCGTCTTTGCTGGCGATCTGGCGACGATCCCGAGCGAAGTGGTGCGCGTGACGAACGGGACTCTCGCGCGCTCCCAGGCTCCGCTCTTCCAGGCGTACGCCGAGCTGCTCGGCTGGGCCGACGAGGTTCGCACCCTCCGCGTGCGCGCCAACGCCGACACTCCGCGCGATGCGCGCATCGCGCGCCGTTTTGGCGCTGAAGGCATCGGGTTGTGCAGAACCGAGCACATGTTCTTCGAGGGCGACCGGATCACGGCGATGCGCGAGATGATCGTCGCGCGCGAGGAAGGTGGACGCAGGCGCGCGCTCAACAAGCTGCTGCCGATGCAGCGCGCCGATTTCGAGGGGATCTTCGAGGCTATGGATGGGCTACCGGTGACGATCCGGTTGTTGGACCCACCCTTGCACGAGTTCCTCCCGCACGGCGGAGAAGAAGCCAAACTACTTGCTCGCACTCTCGACATCCCCCGCGCCGACCTCAATCGCATCATAGAGTCTCTTCGGGAGACCAATCCGATGCTCGGGCACCGGGGGTGCAGGCTCGGCATTTCTTACCCGGAGATTACAGAAATGCAGGGTCGAGCGATTCTCGAGGCCGCGGTACGAGCGATGCGACGTGGAATAGTGGTAAAACCGGAGATCATGATCCCGCTCGTCGCGACAGTGAAGGAGTTCGACAATCAGCGCGCTATCATAGAGGACGTGGCCGAGCGTGTGCTCGGCGCAATGGGGGAGAAGATCCCGTATCTGATCGGGACGATGATCGAGCTGCCCCGCGCCGCGCTCACGGCCGGGCAGATCGCGCAGTCCGCCGAATTCTTCTCATTTGGAACAAATGACCTGACCCAGACTACGCTCGGGCTCAGTCGCGACGATGCGGGCCGGTTCCTTCCTTCTTACATTGATCGGGGTATTTTTGCAGACGATCCGTTCCAGGTGCTTGACACCGAAGGGGTGGGTAGACTCGTAGGGATCGCTGTTGAGGATGGACGACGAGTTCGTCCTAAGATAAAGCTGGGGATCTGCGGAGAGCACGGCGGAGAGCCGCGATCCATTTCTTTTTTTAATTCACTCGGTCTCGACTATGTATCGTGCTCACCATTCAGAGTTCCAATCGCGCGCCTAGCCGCTGCACATGCCGCTCTTAACGCGTAAGCTCGCGCACTCGCGACGCATCGAGCTGATGCCGGCGGGATCGCTCCCGATGGCGCGCAATCAGCACGCGCGTCCGCTGCGCATCGCGCTGGTGACGGAGTACTACTATCCCCACCTCGGCGGGATCTGCGAACACGTTCACTTCTTCGCCCGCGAGGCGCGCCGCTACGGGCACCACGTCGACATCATTACGTCGAACATCCCGGGGGCGCGGGACGAGCCACACGTCATTCGCATCGGCAAGAGCCAGCCGGTGTACGCCAATGGGTCGCAGGCGCGATTCACGTGGGGACTCGAGCTGAGAAAGAACCTGAAACGGATATTCAGCCTCGGGCAGTACGACATCATTCACGTCCATTCCCCGCTCAGTCCCGTCCTCCCGGTCATGGCGATCGAGGAAGCAAACTGCCCCGTCGTCGGCACGTTTCACACTTACTTCGATCGGTCGTTCGCCTACGCCATTGGGAACCGATATTTCCAGAAGCGTCTCGATCAGCTGCATGCCGCAATCGCCGTGTCGCACTCGACGACGATAGCTCTCAACCGATACTTCGAGGCAAACTGGACGATCGTCCCGAACGGAATCGACACCGACGTCTTCAACCCGCACGTTCCCCGCCCCGCCGCTCTGCGCTCCGATGTTCCCGTCATCCTCTTCCTCGGAAGATTCGACCCCCGCAACGGCCTAACCACTCTCATAGAGTCGTTTCAGAAAGTCCGCGGCAGAAACCGCGAGGCTCAGCTCGTGGTGGTCGGCGATGGCCCGCTCCGCAAGCACTATTACCGCGCTGCCGGCGGCGATCCCGATATCACCTTCGTCGGCTCTGTTCTTGGGGAGCGCCCGGGCTATTACGCGCACAGCGCGATGTACGCCTGTCCGACCACCAAGGCATCGTTCGGAATCACCCTGCTCGAGTCCATGGCGTGCGAGACGCCGGTGGTCTGTTCCGACATCTACGGCTTCCGCGACGTGGTGAAGCACGAGCGAGAGGCACTAATGGTGCAGAGTGGGGACAGGGATGCTCTCGCCGATGCACTGGTGAGACTCCTCGATGACGAGACGCTCAGGGCCCGACTCGGAAAGCGCGGCCGGCAGGAGGCGGAGCAGTACTCCTGGTCCAGAGTGACTGAGGCGGTGCTCGACATCTACACAGCCGTACTGGGACGGGCTACACGCGAATGATCGGGTACGCAGCGTTGGGAGTGTCGGTGATTGGCGGAGCGGTGCACGGTGCGTTTCACCGCAACAGTCCGCTGTTCGGCCCCGCGCTTGGCCGAATCGCCGGCGATCGGAAAGTGGTGGCGCTCACATTCGATGACGGCCCGAACCCCGACGCGACGCCGCTGATTCTCGATACGCTCGCGGAAAAGGGAGTGCCGGCAACTTTCTTCGTGCTGGGGAGTCACGCCGAGCGCTGGCCGGAGCTCGTTCGTCGCATGTCGCAGGAAGGCCACCAGCTCGGCAATCACGGCTATTTTCACCGCAAGCTGCAGTTCAAGAGCCCGTTCTACGTCAGTCGCGATATCCGCCTCGGCATTCGAGCAATCAAGCGGGCGGGCGCACCCGCGCCAAGGTATTTCCGCGCTCCTCACGGCTTTCGGAGCCCGTGGACGACGCCGATCGCGAGCTCGTATGGCGAGCGCACGATCGGATGGTCACTCGGCGTCTTTGACAGCGACCGCCCCGGAGTCGACGAGATCGTGCGGCGCACGCTCGAGGGCGTCTCTCCGGGCTCGATCGTTCTGCTGCACGACGGCGACGGCTACAATCCGGACGGCGACCGGATGCAGACGGCCGCCGCACTCCCTCATATCATCGACCGCCTGAAAGAACAGGGCTACGAGTTCGCGACTCTGCCGACTGAATGAGTCCGGGGCTGAAGAAAGGGATTCGCTGGGCGCTCTCCGCCACGATTCTCCTCTTCCTCATTTATTTCGCGACAAAGATCAACTGGCACCAGGCGTGGAGCTCGATGCGGCACGCATCGCTCCCGCTCCTCGCCGCGGCCATCGGCGTCAACTTTCTCTCGGTGCTGATCAAAGGCATCCGGTGGTGGCTCTTTCTGCGGCCGATCGGTATCACGTCTCTCTCCCTGGCGGTGCGCGCGACAGTCGCGGGCGCAGGCCTCAACAACGTACTCGTCGCCAGCGGCGGAGACGCGGCCCGCGTCGTGTTCGTGTCCCGCGCGACAGGCGTCCCCAGCTCCACGGTGCTCGCCTCGATGGCGCTCGAGAAGCTGTTCGATCCCATAGGATTCGTGATTCTGCTCGTTTTCGGCGTTCTGGCGTTCCAGCTCCCTCCGCAGTTCGAGCGGTGGAAAGTGCCGGCGGAGATACTGCTCGTCGTCATAGTTCTTCTGCTCGCGTTCTTCGTCTACGCCACCAGGCACATAAAGCCGGAGCATGTCCCTGAGCGTCGCGCCAGATCGCGCACCGTGTGGGGAAGGACTCGCGCCTATTTCAAGAGCTTCGGACAGACAGCTGGTCGCCTGGCAACGGGCCCTCGTTTCCTCGCGGCAATCCTGCTGTCTCTGGCGTCGTGGGCGTGCCAGCTGTGGACATTCGAGCTCGCCGCCGCCGCCGCGCACGTCCCGATTCCCCTGGCGGGAAGCCTCGCCTGCCTGCTCGGCATCAACGTCGGGTTGATCATCCGGGCGACTCCGGGGAATGTCGGATTCTTTCAGTTCGTGTACGCGCTGATGGCCGAGCAATTTGGAGTGCCGAGCAACGACGCCATCGCGGTCTCTCTGCTGATTCAGACGCTTCAGATTCTTCCGCTCACGCTGCTCGGCATCGTGCTCGCGCCGGAGT
>DASWBC010000100.1:0-2075 GCA_036390815.1 Gemmatimonadaceae bacterium | reverse complement strand
TTCGAAAGTAGGTTCCGGTCTGGTTCATCTTCGTGCCGGAGCCATTGTCCTTGTCGCTATTGTAAGTGAAGGTGAAGCCAATGCGCGGGCTCAGATGAACGCGCGACGGGGCGACTCCCGTGGGGACGGCGAGCGCCTGCTCGAGCGCGGCATTCCTGGCCGGCTTCCCGGCGAATCCATCGGCCTCAACTCGCGCGCCGTACAAGAAGCTGAAGTAACGCGACGGTGCGAAGTTGTGCGCCAGCGCGGCGGCGGTGTTCCACACCTTCCCCTCACGCGAAGGCGCGGTGAGCGTGCGCGAAAAGCTGCTCGCGCGCCCGGCAGTGAAATCATTGATCGAGTTGAAGGCGTAGCTGCCGAGCCCGTTGGAGAATCCTTCGTCGCGCAGACCGTCGACGCGTCCCCACAGCAGGCCCTTGAACCGGTGCGTCCTGCCATGGGCGTTCCAGTCGGTCTGATTGCCCGCTTCGAGGGTCCACTTCGATTCCTGAGTCGGCAGAAACGCTCCGCCTCCCAGCAGCACCGATGTAACGTCAGTTCCGACAGCGAGATCATCGGAACGAATGAGCACACTCGCTCCGGGAAGCGATCGATACGGCGAAACGTCGGTACGCACTCCGCTCAGACCGATCCGTGTCTCATTCAGCGTGCGCCGGCCCGCACCAACGGACGAACCGAGCGTGAGCTGCGCGCCGAGTGTGCGCTCGCGCCTCTCGCTCGCCGCTGAGGGCGCGGAGAGCGGACCGAACCCGACGGCTCCATCACGCGTCCAGCCGGCGTAGCTCGTAAGCGCGCGCGTGCTGAGCGTGTCGCGAGTGTCGTCGAGCCGCCCCAGCCAGCTGACGGAGTTGTGCTCGCGATTGGTCGGGACTCCGGAAGCGACGAGGGGAACACCAAGCGGAGCCGCAGCCGTGATGAGCCGGGCGACGGAATCGGGAGCGACGCCCGCGTTGAGCAGCGCCCGTGCGTCGGCGTTGAGGAGAGTTGACGGCTCGCTCAGTGATCTACCCACGTCGAACGAAACGTTGTACGTCATCGCGTCTCGAATGATCTCGCCATCGGCGCTGGCGCTCCCGCGCGCCCCACCACTCGTCGCGCCGAGCGCTCGTCCGGTCGCGTCTGTGAATTGCAGGAAGCGCGGATCGAACGTCAGGAATGCATTGCGTTGCTGGTATTCCCTATTGCCCGCGTCGAGCTGCACGTCGACGTTCGCCCCTGAGAATCCGCCGCGCGTGGGGTCGAACGTGGCTCCCGTCACGCGTGTTTGGGTGTGGGCGGCGCGGGGAATCGCTCCGGCCGCGAGACCCATGCCGTTCAGGGTATTGAGATTCGATTCGGACCCCGAGCCGAGTATGGTCGGGCCGCCGGCAGTCATGGTGACGTTGGACATTGTGCCCGCGATTGCATTGAGATCTCCAGCGACCGTCGGTGCAACCTGGCCATTGACTCCGTCGCGCCATTTTTCCGACGATCCTGCTTCGGGCTCATACGGGGAGACGTCATTTTTCGCGCGTTCAGGTTTCTGTCCGGTGATCTTGACAGTGTCCAGCATCGCGACGGGGGCCCGCGCCAGAGTGAAGTTGGCGACCAGGTCGTGCTCGTCGGTCTGCCGCTGCACGCGTCGTCGCGCCGGCGTGAACCCCGCGGCGCTCACGTAGACGAGATAATCGCCCGTGCCCTGGTCAAAGCGGACGCGGAAATTTCCGGCGCTGTCGGTAGTGGTTTGCTGGGTGAGGCGGTCAGGTCCGCGCGTCACCATGATCGTCGCCACGACTGCCCGTGAGGAGTCATCTGTGACGTGACCATGGATCACGTCGGGGCCGGACTCCTGGGCTCGAAGCGTTCCGGCCGCAAGAGCGAGAAAGACAGTTAGCCACCCGATCGCACTGCTGGTCAGACGGAAGGATCGAAAGGATCGACTGTTGGTGGAAGCCATTCCAACAACCATACGGGTGGCAACGATAGTGGTTTCGCCCGCGAAATCGGGAGAATAGGGGCTTGGCTCGACACGATTACGGATCTTTGACGGCTGCGCGCAGGACAGTTGGTTCACGCTGCAGCGACGACTTCCGCTG
>DASWBC010000099.1:0-1833 GCA_036390815.1 Gemmatimonadaceae bacterium | reverse complement strand
CTCTCGGTGCTGGGCGTCGGCCTCGTGATCGCGGGGAGCGCGGCATCAGCCACCGGCCAGACGACCGTCCTCGGAACGGTTCTCGTCTTCCTCGGAGTTCTGTGCTGGACCGTCTACACGATCATGCTGCAGCCGTACACGAAACGGATCGACGTGATCCAGCTCTCGGCCGTCACGATGGTCGGAGGAGCGGTGCCGCTGCTCATCGCGTCGACGCCGGCGCTGATCGGCACCGACTGGTCGGGAGTCGGTGCCGGCGGCTGGCTCGCGCTTTTCTATTCGAGCGTGATCTCGATGGGCGTCGCATACTTCTTCTGGTATCGCGGGCTGCGGGTGCTCGGGCCCACTCGCAGCGCTGTGTACACCAATCTGCAGCCCATCATCGCGCTGCTGGTGGCGTGGGCATTCCTCGGTGAAATCCCGACGGCCTTCCAGGGAATTGGAGCGGTGACGATCATCGCCGGCGTATTCCTCACCAGAACATGAGGCTCGTTCTCTTCGACATCGACGGCACGCTGCTCAATTCGGACGGGCTCGGACGCGCGTCGATGCGGCTGGCGCTGGGATCGATCTTCGGGTCGCCCGGAAATCCCGCGTATCGGTACGACGGAAAGACCGACAAGCAGATCGTGCGCGACGTCATGCGACTCGAAGGCCACTCCGATGAGCACATCGATTCGCGGATGGAGAAGCTGATCGAGATTTACCTCGAAGGGCTTCGCGACGGCGTGACGAGCGGAAAGTTCAACGTGCGTCCCCTCGACGGCGTCGTGGAGCTGCTCGATGCGCTCGAGCCGCGCGAAGATGTCGTGCTCGGGCTGTTGACCGGAAATGTCGAAACCGGCGCGCGTACCAAGCTGAAGGCGGCCGGGATCGACCCCGATCGTTTTCGGGTCAATGCGTTCGGTTCGGATCATGAGCACCGGCCCGAGCTTCCGGCAGTCGCGCAAAGGAGGGCGAGCGAGGTGCTCGGCCTCGAAATCGTGGGCGGACGCATGGTTGTCATCGGCGACACTCCCGCGGACATCGCGTGCGGGCGCTCGCTCGGCGCGAAGGCGATCGGCGTCGCCAGCGGCCACTACACGGTCGAACAGCTTCAGGAGCACGATCCTTACGCCGTTTTTCCGTCGCTGAAAAACACGCAACAGGTCCTCGAGAAGATCGTGAATGCGTGAGGTCGAGCTCAAAGCAGTCGTGGACGATCTCGCTGAGCGTAGAAGGACGATCGAGGCAGCGGGGGCAATGCTGTCGTTCGAGGGAAAGATCTCCGACCGGCGCTACGATTTCGCATCGGGCGAGCTGTCCGGACGCGACGAGGTGCTGAGGACGCGGCGCTACCAGAGCAGCGCGTCGACTAAAACGTACCTCGATTGGAAAGGTCCGACCGAAATGCAGGGAGTGTACAAGGTCCGCGAAGAGATCACCGTGCCGGTGGAGGATTTCGACTCGCTCGAGAAGATCCTCGAGAGGCTCGGGCTCACGCTTACGTGGGAAGTCGATCGCGAGATCGCCCAGTACCAGCTGGCCGGCGCGATCATTCGCTTCGAGACCTACCCGCGCATGGACGTGCTGGTCGAGGTGGAAGGCGGGCCGGCCGCCATCGAGGCGGCGATCGAGACGCTCGGGTTGGCGCGGGGGACGTTCACGAGCGAGAGACTGCCGGATTTCGTCGAGAAATTCGAGCACAGAACCGGGGTTCGGGCGGCGATGAGCGATCGGGAGATGAGGGGGGATTACGGGTTGAGGGGTACTGCGAACTGAACGGAATACTGGGAACTGACGGCATCCGAGATCTGACAACTGAAAACTGAACGAGATCCGAGATCTCAGAGG
>DASWBC010000098.1:0-6363 GCA_036390815.1 Gemmatimonadaceae bacterium | reverse complement strand
AATGCGAGCGCCAAAACCACTCGCGACAGCGACATCGTATTTGGAAGATTGAGCAGAGCGCGACGACCCATGCGAGCGAAAAGTACGACCGCGTCGGAGTGCTTGCCAGCGCGCGCGAGCGTGTCTAGCTTCGCTCGATGACCTCGCACAGGCTGCTCGGGGTGATCTACCTCGCCCTCTCGGTCGCGATGATCGCGTGGGACATCCTGATGGCGGGCCGAATCGCGAAGCTGCGGCGCATCCCGCGCGCCTTTCAGACGATTACGGGCATTGCCGGCCTGCTGCTGGTGCCCGCGCTCGTAGTCGCTTACACGTCGGAATCGCTCCTGTACGGTCGCGCGATCATTCTCGTGTCATGGTTGTGGCCATTCACCGCGCTGTTGTTCGCGGTGCAGGCAGTATACGCGCTGGGACGGCGGCTGGTGACTCCGCTGCTGGGATTTCCGCTTCTCGTCTACAACATCATCATCGCCACCGTAGCGGTGACGAAGTTCGCCATCATGCGTGGTCATTCGCCCACGGAATTCGGTCTCGCTCTCAACGCGGCGCAGGCGAGCATGCTCGGAACGTTCTTCGGGACGCCCGCGCTCTGGAATCCGATCTACATCCAGGTTCCGTTGTTCGCGCCCTCGCTTCCGGCGCGGTGGGGCTTCACGCGCCTTGCGCGTGTCGCGCTGGCGGGAGCGGCGATCGCGATGACGGCACTCGTAGTCGTGGAGCTGCCTGGCGCGTACGCAGGCATCAGAAGCTATGCGTCGCACGCGAACGACCAGCTCCAGGAACACCCCGACGGAGATTTCCGGATCGGGCTCAAGATCTTTCCCGACTTGAGGAGCGGTCCGCCGCCCCTCGCGATCAAGTACGATCTCGCCCTCGCCGACACGCTGGGCGTCGATGCGATCAGCGTCGTCATCGATCCGGAAGCAGCGCGCGGCGTCGCACTGGATTCCCTGGCGCGCTCAATCGAACAGGCGCGATCCGACAGCACACTCCTCATCGTCGCACTCGGCTACCCGAAGAAGGGAGAGGAGGAGTTCAAGCAGTCGCGCGAGGCTTACACCGTTGCGCGCCTCAAGGACATTGATCGAATCGCAAGACGGCTCAAGCCGGACTACCTGATTCCCGCCGTCGATCCACTGGAGGAAGGCACGCGCATTCTCGGCGAAGAGTCTCCACGGTACTGGATCGATTATTTCACGCGAGCGTCACGCGTCGCGCACTACATATATCCGCGCATCAAGGTGAGCGTCCCGATGAGCAGCTACGGGACGCGCGACAGCACGCTGTACGCATGGGCGGCGCGTCCGGGCTCGCCGATCGACGCGGTAGGGTTCTCGCTGCTCGCAGGATTCGACGGAGCCACGTCTCTCGACACGCACCTGCGTGTCGCGCAGCGCTGGATGCAGCAGTTCCCGAAGCCGAAGGAGCACTGGGTATTTGCCGCCGGCGGATATCCGCTCGTGCATGGTGAGGAGAATCAGCTGCGCACGGTCTGGGGAGTGCTGGCGTGGGCGACCGCCCAGCTGCCGATCAAGGGGATCGTGGTGTACGAGGGCGGAGACTACAACTCTGTTCGCGGGCTGCGGGCGGCGGGTGGACGGTTGCGGCCGGTTACCGATGCGATTCTCCGGGCGGAGAAGGGGCTGAGGCCGGGGACGCAGTAAACCTACTGCAACTGAAAGAGAGGATAGCTTGAAGCGTTCAAGCTGAAAGCTTAAAGCATCACTACGCCGGGACGTTACTGGTGGTGATCGGGGCCCATGAAACTGCCTTTGCTATTACGCCACCTGGTGGCGTCCCGAAGTTTGCAGCTTTGGGCTATGAGCTTTGGTCAGCTTCCCGCTTACTTCTCGTTCAGTTGCCGTCTCACCGAAGCCAGACGCTCGAGTTAAACCGTCCGCCCAACCCCGCGCACTATTCCCTCCACCCGTCTTTCGGGATCGAAGTACTCGCGCGCGACATCTCGCATCTGGTCCGCGGTTACCGCTCGCATTCGCGCGTCGTACTCCAGCAGCTCGTGCAGGCCCTCGCCGAACATCCAGGCGTCGAGCATCTCGCTCAGCTGAGCACCGCCGCTCTCCTGGCTGATTGCGTGCGACCCCACCACGTATTCCTTCGCGCGGCTCATCTCGTCTTCCGATACCAGCTCGTCGCGCAGCTTCGCGAATTCGGCGAGGAGACCGGCGCGCGCGACACCTTCCTTTTCGGGCGACGTCGCGATGTACGACAGAAACATCCCGGCCAACCTTTTCTCGCTCACCGACGCCTGCACCGTGTAGGCGAGCGACTGCTTGTCGCGCAGCTCTTCGAAAAAACGGCCACCTAGTCCGCTCGCGACGGTCGCGACGAGATGGGCGGCGAAGCGGGCATCGTCGTCACGCGCGGGCGCCGGAAATGCGAGCGCAATCGCGGTCTGCGCCTTGTCGCGCGACTCCGCCGCAATCTTCACGCTCTTGGGCCAACGCGGCTTTCCAACCTTTGGAGCCTTTTCCAGGTGGAGGGCGCCGAGCTCTCGCGCCACCATGTCGGCGACTTCCTTAGCGTCCACGTCCGCGACGATTCCGACCACTGCGGCGGATTCGAGGACCCGTGACTTGTGCCACTCTCTCGCCTGCTCTGCCGAGATCGCGCGCAGAGATTCCTCGGTTCCCATCGCGGGAGTCCCGTAGGGATGCTTGGCAAACGCGACCGAGCTCGCAAGCCTCATCGGGTAGCGGTACATGTCGTCGCGCAGCATCGCGACGTTCGAGAGCGCGACCGTTCGTTCGGTCTCGAACGCATCGTCGGGAACGGTCGGACGAAGTATCACGTCTCCAAGCAGCTCCAGCGCCTCGGCCAGACGAGTAGCTGGCACCGACAACGACCAGCCAAAGCTGTCGCTTCCGGCGCTCGCCGAAATCGTTCCGCCGAGCATCTCGGCGTCCTCCGCGATCTGCGCAGCGCTGCGCGTGGTAGTCCCCTTCAGCATCGTGCGGGCGGTAAGGAGGGTGAGCCCAGCGTGGCCGGGCTCTTCCTCGACTGGCCCGCCGACGATGTAAACGCCGATGCTGGCCATCGGCGTACCGGGCTTTCTCCGCACGAGCACAGGAACTTTTTCCTCCGTTCGAAAAACGGAAACGCCAGCTTCCTCCTTCTCCACCTCCAGGCCCTTCGTCTCCGGTGACGTCGTCACGGCGCGACGCGGAATTGCAGGGAGGCGGTCCGATCCGCCCTCACCGAGAATTCGCTTCATGTCCGCCGCGTCCTGCGCGACGACGGGCGAGCTCTCCGGACGGTAGACGAGAACGGCCGCCCGCTCCTCTGACAGATACCTCCGCACGACGCGCTGAACGTCGTCGGCAGAAGCGGATACGTAGCGCTTGAAGTATTCGTCGCCCAGCTGCCAGCCTCCCAAGGCTTCCCATTCGGCGAGGTAATTGGCGCGCCCTTCAGCCGTCTCCAGGCGTCGAACCCAGCGCGCCTCGAAGATGCGACGCACCCGAGTGAGCTCGTCGTCTTCGAGCGCACCGACGCGCAGCTGATGCAGCTGATCCCAGATCACCCGCGCCGCCTCGGCGGTGTTCTCGGGCTCCGTCTCGGCGTGAACCACGAACACACCCAGCTCTGTCGGGGTGTAGTTGTAGGCGGTGATGGACGACGCGAGCTTCTTCTCGCGAACGGCACGGTACAGCCGGGACGCGCGTCCGCTCGCCAGTATGGACGCTGCGAGGTCGAGAACAGCCGTGTCCGGGTCGAGAGTGCCGGGAGTGCGCCATCCAGTGACGAGCTGGCTCTGCGCAATGTCGCCTGAAAGCTCGCGATAGCGGAAGTCATCGTGTTTCGGCTCCGGCGGCCCGGGATGACGCGCCGGATCGCCCGACTCCAGGTCTCCGTACAGCTCCTTCGCACGGCGGAGTGCGTCCGCCTGGTCGACGTCGCCCGAAATGCTCAGAATCGTATTGCCGGGCCGGTAGAAGTTGCGATAGAAGCCGTTCATCAGGTCGCGCGTGAAGGCACGAAGGCCCGGCTCCCGCCCGATGCGCCAGCGTCTCATGCGGTGCGCATCATGAAGCAGCTCGAACAGCGTCTCGGTCGCGACGGCGGATGGATTGTCGGACTTCCGCTTCGCCTCCTGGATGATGACTTCCATCTCCTTCGCCAGATCGCCGGCGTTGATCACAGAATTCGCGTACGCGTCGGCCTGAATCTCGAGGCCCTTCGCGAATCCGGACGACGGAAGCACCGTGTAGTAAGCCGTGGTGTCGTAGATCGTCTGGGCATTCAGATAGCCGCCGCTCGCCTTGGTCTCCTTGGCGATGTCCCCGACGCCGCGCTTTCCGGTGCCCTTGAAGTACATGTGCTCGAGGGCGTGCGAGAGCCCGTTTTCTTCATCCGTCTCGTCGAAGTACCCGGCTTTGACGTGGGTCACGATTGCGACGACGGGCGCGGAACGGTCCACTTGGACTAGAACCGTGAGACCGTTGGGGAGTACGGTGCGGTGAATGCTCGTTGGATCCATTACAAACGCGATTCGAAGGGTTTTGAAAACAAAATCGAAAAGAACGGGGTCGGAGGTGTCAGAGTAGCGTAGTTGCCAGGTATCAGGTCACGACGCCCGGACTTGCCTCTGTGGCATTCGAGACACAGGCAGTTGATTGTGCCTGATCCCGCGGTAGAAAAGTCCGGGCGTAGTAACCTGGCGCCTGGGATCTATGCCTCTGACACCTCCTACCCCGTTCAGTTGCATTTAAGAACCAGAAGGTACTGAGGGGTCAGTCAGCCAGGGGTCCCCAGCGTAGCGCGACAAGCCCCAATGCAAAGAATAACGCGCCGTAGCCGAACAGCCACAGTACATCGGTGGCGTGCGCGGTTCCTGTCCCGATCAGGGACTTTGCAACGTCGTCGAGCTTGTGAACGGGAGGCAGTAGCTCCACCAACTTGCTGCGCCAGTCGTCCTTTGGACCGTAGATTGAGCGGAGCATACGGGCACCCAGCCACACCGCCGCCAGAGACAGCCAGTCGTAGCGTGTTGCCACCGAAAGGAAAAACCCGATTCCGCCCATCGCTACGTAGATGAGGGCTGTGTAGAGAAGAAAATTGGGGATGCTGAAGGTCGGAAGAATCGTGCGCAACAGGCTGGAGAGCACGAGCATGGACGCGAGAACGCCAACCATGTAGACGAGGAAGAGCTGCGTATAGTAGAGCACCGGATTCACAGGCTTGGAGAAGAGGAACCGGTAGTAACCCGACTTGCGATCGGTGGACACAATACCGTTGACGGCGATGAGAACCGACAATGACACGACGGCGCTCGCGATCTGGAGCGCGACGCCCCACATCGGATTGGCTCGGCCGGGAGTCATTTGCGGGCCCAGAGCGCTGCGCAGCGGTGCCATCAACACATAGCCCCATAGAAAGCCAATTATCAGGATCGCAACTCCGCGCTCGACCACGAAATCGCGGAACTGCCAGGGCGCGTACCTCGCCAGGCCGCCAATGCGGCTCACTGCGACTCTCCCACGGCTTCCCTGAATTGCTGCTCCAGCACCGATCTCTCTGGGACCACACTTGCTACGAGCGCGCCCCGGCCGATCAGATCGGCGAGCGCCGCGTTGAGGTCCTCGATGCTGCGTACGGTCACGTCGTATTCGCCGCGGCCGGCATCTTCCGCCTGGGGAAATACGGCGCGAATGACCTCGTGCCCGCTTGCGAGAGTCACTCGGTATCGTGTCCCAGCCACCGGAGCTGTGTTCTCGTACCCGGTGCTCACCACGCGCTGAAGACGCCCGCGATCGATGATCGCGACGCGATCCGCCAGGCGTTGAAGCTCGTCGAGATTGTGCGAAGCGATGAGTATCGTGCGGTCGGGCCGACGCAGCTCCTCGACGATGTCCCTGAATCGCTGCGTCCACACCGGGTCCAGACCATGTGTCGGCTCGTCGAGAACGAGAATCTGCTCGTCGCGGAGAAGCGCCTGCGCCAGGCCGAGCCGCTGCAGGTTTCCCTTCGACAGCGCTTTCACTTTCTTATCGCGGTGCTCGTCGAGACCGAGCAGGTCGATGACGTAGCCGACCCGTTGCCGAATCTCCGAGCGGGAGATTCCCGCCAGCGTCGCGAAACGCACCAACGCGGTCTCGGCGCGCCATTTCGGGTTGATGGCGATCAGCTCCGAGAGGTATCCGATTCCGTTTCGCTCGACGTAATGTCGCGCGGGCAATCCGTTGATCTCGACGGCACCGGTCGTCGGACGCAGATAGCCGAGCATCATCGCGATAAGGGTAGTCTTGCCGGCGCCATTCGGTCCAGCGATACCGAGTATCTCGCCATCGACGACCGTCAACGAAAACTCCTCGACCGCTTTGACAGAGTTGCCGAGGAGTGATT
>DASWBC010000097.1:0-2014 GCA_036390815.1 Gemmatimonadaceae bacterium | reverse complement strand
TTCTCCTTCGACCGCGCCTTGTTCGACCTTCGCCAGAGAGTGGCGTCCGGCGCGGGTTGCCTCGAGCGCCTGCTCGACCGTGGCAACCGTCCGCGCGGTGGACTCGCGTGAATGGGCGACGCTGTCCAGCATCTCCCGCACGAGCGACGTCGTGCGCAGCGCCGCTTCGGCGGAGCTGCTGGCGAGGCGACGGACTTCGCTGGCGACGACCGCAAAGCCTTGACCCTGCTCGCCCGCTCGCGCTGCTTCCATCGCCGCGTTCAACGCCAGAAGCTTCGACTGCCTCGCGATCTTCTGCACCAGCACGAGAAACGATCCAATCTCCTCCACCGCCGCCGACAGGGCATCGATTCCTTCGGCGCTCTGGAGCGCATCGGAAGCAAGCGACTGTAGCGAGCTCGCCGTCCGCTCGAGACTGACCCGGTTCTCACCTGCCAGCTGCCGGAGCGCCTTGTCGCGCCGCAATCCTTCCTGCGACGCTTCACGGAGGTTTCCGGAGATCTCGACCAGCTGGGTAGCTTCGGCCAACAACTCCTTGATCACGCGCTCGCGCGCGACTGCATCCTGGCTCAAGGCGTTGGTCGTCGCCGCGCCATCGCGGGCCGATGCCGCGGCGGATTCGGATGCTTTGACAACCTTGGATGCCAGCTCGCCGTTGTCGCTGGCGGAGCTCCGTATCCTGCCGGCCACCCCCCTCAACTCGGTGAGCATTGATACGGTCGATTTGGTGAGGCGATCCACGGCCCGGTTCGAAACCGACGGACCATAGCTGCCGGAGAAGTCACCCTTGGCGATTGCTTCGTGCGTACGGGCGAGCTCCGCTGCCGGAGCGCTGACGTGCTGGCGAAGGAAAATCAGCGCGGCCCACACGGCGGCGGCAATTGCGACCGTGATCCAGAGGGCGGCAATGGCGAGGCCTACCTCGACACCCCTCACCCCCAACAGACCCTGGCGCGTCGCCGACGGAATCTGCCTGTAGAGCTGCCAGCTGATCGCTCCCAGCCCGATGACGAACACGGATCCGAAAACGATGCTCGTTGCGAGCACCCGGCGCTGCAACGCGCTGAAAACCGGACTGAGAAGTCCGGCGGAAATGCGTCGAGCGAAAGGGAGCGGGATTGCTGTCATATCTGGGAGCGATCGTGGAACGACTCGGTCAACCGCGCCAGAGATGAAACTCCGTCGCTCAGCCGCTAGTTTGTACGGATGGAAAACTCGGCAACGCGGAACGACCCTTTCCCTGCAGACGCCGTCACTTACGATCCGTCAGCGATCGAACAGAAGTGGCAGCGCATCTGGCAGGAGCGCGGAACGAACTACACGGACCTTCAGCGCGCCCAGCGGCCGTTCTATGTCTTGATGATGTTTCCCTATCCGTCCGCCGAAGGACTCCACGTCGGGAATCTTTTTGCGTTCACAGGGAATGACATTTATGGACGATTCCAGCGTCTCATCGGACACAACGTCTTCGAGCCGCTGGGATATGATGCCTTCGGGATTCATTCGGAGAATTACGCCCTCAAGGTCGGGCAGCATCCGATGGAGCTCATCCCGAAGAACATCGCCAACTTCCAGCGCCAGCTGGAGCGCGCGGGGTTGATGGTCGATTGGCGCTACAGGCTCGCCACGACCGACCCCAGCTATTACAAGTGGACCCAGTGGCTCTTCCTACAGCTCCTTAAGCGGGGTCTGGCTTACAGGAAGCAGGCGGCGGTCAACTGGTGCCCCGACTGCAAGACAGTGCTGGCCAATGAGCAAGTCGTCGGCGGGCTGTGCGAGCGCAGCAAGACGCCCGTCGAGCAGCGGCTGCTCGAGCAGTGGTTTTGCCGGATCAGCGACTACGCGCCCAGGCTGCTCGAGAATCTCGATCAGATCGATTGGTCCGAAACGACCAAGACCGCGCAGAGGAACTGGATCGGGCGGTCCGAGGGCGCGGAGATCACGTTCGAGACTCGGGACGTGAAGGGCAATGATTGCGAGATACGAGTCTTCACCACTCGCCCCGACACGATCT
>DASWBC010000096.1:0-3488 GCA_036390815.1 Gemmatimonadaceae bacterium | reverse complement strand
CCCTCCAGCCGCACAATGAAGCAGCAAGGAGCGGTCATGACACGCATGTCTGTCGTCGCGGTCACGGTTCTTCTCACTATTCCCGCGTTCGCTGCGTATTCGCAGGAGCACGAGCATCCGCAGGGCGCGCCGACTGAAAAGCTGGGCACCGTTCACTTCGCGACGTCGTGCAGTCCCAAAGTCGCGCCGCATTTCGATCGGGCTGTCGCGCTGCTGCATTCCTTCGAATTCGGTGCGTCGATCCGCGGTTTCAATGAAGTGCTCGCGACCGACTCCACGTGTGCGATGGCTTACTGGGGGATCGCGCTCAGTCGATGGACCAATCCCATGGCGGCCGGAAACCGGTCCGTCGCCCAGCTACAGCAGGGCAAGCAGGCCGTCGACGCCGCGATGCGACTCGGCGATCACGCCTCCGAGCGTGAGCGCGGCTACATACACGCCGTCGGCCAGCTCTACGACGATTTCGAGCACAAGGATCAGCGGACGCGCGTCGTCGCCTACTCGAACGCTATGAACGAGCTCGCGATGCGGCAACCGGCGGACACCGAAGCGTTGATCTTCTATGCGATCTCCCTCACTGCGGCCGCGCCGCCTACGGACAAGACATACGCGAATCAGCTGAAGGCGGGCGCTATTCTCGAGTCGCTCTGGGCGAAGCAGCCGAATCACCCCGGGATCGCGCACTACATCATTCACACTTACGACTATCCGGCACTCGCTGACAAGGCGCGCGCGGCCGCGGAACGCTATGCGACCATCGCGCCGTCCGCCGCGCACGCGCTGCATATGCCCTCGCACACCTTTACGCGGGTCGGGATGTGGCAGGAATCAGTCGACGCGAACAATCGTTCGATGAAGGCTGCGCTGAGCACTGGCTCTATTGCAGAAGCGTTGCACGCCGCCGACTACGCGATGTACGCCGATTTACAGATGGGAAAAGAGTCCGACGCGAAAGCGATTCTCGATGGACTACCGGCGCTCGCCGCGCGCTTCGACGTGAACGCGGTCACCGGAGCCGCACCCGGTTCCGCCGGCGTATTCGCGCTCGCTGCAATTCCGGCGCGCTGGGTGCTGGAACGAAATGCCTGGGCGGAGGCCGCCACGCTCGAGCCGAAGGCGAGTGCATATCCGTATACTGAGGCGATGACGTACTTCGCCCGCGCACTCGGCGCGTCGCACACTGGCGATCTCCCCAAAGCAAAGGCGTCCATTGATTCGCTGGCGTCGATTCAGCAGCGGCTCACCGCGAAGGGCGAAGGGTATTGGGCGGAACAAGTGGCCATCCAGCATCTCGAAGCCCAGGCCTGGCTGGATCTCGCCGAGCACCGGGAGAACGATGCTCTCATGCACATGCGCGAAGCCACTTCGCGTGAGGACGCAACCGAGAAGAGCGCGGTGACACCTGGTCCGCTGGCGCCGGCGCGTGAGCTCCTCGGCGATATGCTGATTGAGCTGCATCGGCCCGCCGAGGCGGTTGTGGAGTATCGCACGACGTTGCAGAAAGAACCGAATCGCCGGCACGCTCTCCGTGGCATCGGCGGCTCAAAGTCATAACCCGGCGCGTTTCGGCGTCAGGGAATTATTGAATTGGGTGCCGTCGCCAAACTGCCCGGCCTCGTTCGATCCCCAGCAATACGCCTCACCCGCTGTCGTGACTCCGCACGTAAACTCTCCACCGAGACCCAGCGACCGAAAGTTCAGGCCGCCGCTCACTGGTGTGGGGAGCATCCTCAGAGTCTGAGCGCCGTCTCCAACCTGACCAAACCCACCCGATCCCCAGCAATACGCCGCACCAGATGACGTAACGCCGCAAGTGTGCACTTCGCCGACGCTCACGGAAGCAAACGCGATGCTCGTAACGACCGCTGTGGGAGTCGTGCGCGTGAACGTGGTACCGTCACCGAGGTTTCCGTAGTAGTTCTTTCCCCAACAGTAGGCCGCGCCGGTGGTCGTCGTCGCGCACGTATAAGCTGCGCCCGCGCTTATACCGACAAAGCTCGTGCTGCCAGAGACTTGTACAGGTGTCGGGCTCCTGGTGGTGGTTCCGTTGCCCAGCTCACCGGTGTCGTTCAGCCCCCAACAGTAAGCGACGTGCGCCGTCGTAATGGCACACGTGTGTTCAACCCCCGCGCTTATTGCTATAAAGCTCAAGCCTCCAGCCACCGCAACTGGGGTGAGCTGCGTGGTCGTGGTACCGTCGCCAAGCTGTCCTTTGAAGTTTGCGCCCCAGCAGTATCCGGTCCCGCCAGGCGTGACACCGCACGTATGCGAATCCCCGGCGCTTATTGATGCGAAAGTAATCCCACCGCTCACGGCTGTCGGGGAGAACCTCGCCGTCCCCGTGCCGTCGCCAAGCTGACCAGATCCATTGCCTCCCCAACAACGTGCGGCCCCCGTCGCTGTCAGTCCGCAAGTGTGAGTGCCGGCGTCGACAGTCACTAGCCTTTCACTGCCTTGCGTCAACGTCGGAATCAACCGCAGCGTGTTCGTACCGTCGCCGAGCGAACCCAACGAATTCGCTCCCCAGCAGTAGGTGTGCGCAGCGGCGATCCCGCATGTGTCCGCGGGACCAGTGGTCACGACGTCGTAAACGAGAAAGACCGAGAACGGCTCGCTTGTAGCTTGCTCCGATCCAGGACCTGTCGCGACCAGCGTGTAGCCGACTCCTCGGATGTCGACGGCTAGGTCTGCGAAAGTCGCCACGCCCGCGACTGCGTTAACGCTTTTCGTCCCCAGAAGCGTGGCGCCAACAACATCGGCCGGGAAACCAACCGTCACCCGAGTGTTCGCGCCGATCATCGTGTTGCCCTGCGCGTCCTGAATCGTGACTTGCACCGTTGGTGTGATCACAGCCCCGGCAGCGGCAAGGCTTGGCTGCACCGTGAAGGCCAACTTGGTCGCCGCCGGGGGCATTGTTGCGTCACTTCCCCGACAGCCAAGGCTGACGGCGATGAGCGCAGTGCCTATCGAAGTTCGACGAAGTATGAGATACGCCACACGTGCCTCCGCACTCGTAGCATATCGATAGGATGCAGACTGAGTGGCGTCAAGACTTCAGTGGGGGCGCTTGGTCGCTCCAGCCCGGCTAGCTGGGATGTTGCCTAACGTTTTGGTTTCGCAGGGGCGTAAGTCGCGAGGATCGCACCCGTAGTCGTCACTCGGCTGTCGACGAGGCGCAGCGGCCTGAGCACACCATCATCGCCGAAGACGCGCTTGCCGCCGCCTACGACGAGCGGATCGATCATCACCCGGAACTCATCGACAAGGTCGAAGTCGGTGAGCGACTGTACGAGCTTTGGGCTGCCGATCACCAACAGATTGTCACCGTCCTTTTGCTTCAGGGCGGCGACCGCCTTCGTGGCGTTACCCTTGAGCAACGTCGAATTCTGCCAGGCAAGTGGCTCGTTGAGAGTCGTGGACGCCACATACTTCGGCCGCGTGTTAAGCGGCTTCGCGATGACCTGTTCCTCCGCGGATGCATTCGGCCA
>DASWBC010000095.1:0-8299 GCA_036390815.1 Gemmatimonadaceae bacterium | reverse complement strand
GAAGACGAACTCCGGCTTTCCATCTGCCTGTTTCAGGGTCTGCTGGAAGAGGCCTTCCTCGTTCCAGCGGGCCAGCATTTCGTTCTCGAGCTCGTCGGGCGAGCGATCGGTCGGCAGCAGGCGGAAGCGTCTGCCCTTCTCGTCTCCCCCCGCCGCGGCCGGCGCGGGGCGGAGAGCCGTCATTCTCTGTTCGACCCCGAGGAGTTGGAGCCCGCGCCCCGAAGAGTGCTCGCTACGACCTGTGAATCAGACGCCTCGACCTCCGACAGCTGGCGCGCGATCAGGGTCCGCATCTGCGCCAGATACGTGCGCCGCGAGCGATCGAGATTGTCCAGCTCCTGCTCCATGCGCCGCACGTCGGACTTGGCGGCCTCGATGATCCGCTCGCCCTCCGCCTGCGCCTCGCGCAGAATGAGCTGCGCCTCCCGCTCTGCCTGCTCCCGAACCTCGCCACGGAGCTGCTGCGCCGCGATGAGCGCATCGTTCAGCGCCTTGTCACGCTCGCGGAACGCGCGCAGCTGCTCGTGAAAGCTCCTGGCCTTGGAGTCGAGGTCCTGATTGATACGGGTGAGCCGCTCCATCTCCTCGGCGACCTGATCCCTGAACTGATCGACACGCGCCGGGTTGTAGCCGCGCAGCGCCCGGCCGAAGTCGTAGCGCCGCACGTCCAGTGGTGTAAGATGAAATGATTCGTCGATCATTTATCCCTCGCTCCGAAGAGGATGGTCCCGAGCCGCACCAGCGTCGCGCCTTCTTCCACGGCGATCTCGTAATCGCTCGACATTCCCATCGACAGCTCCTCGGCCGGATGCCCGGCTGCGACCAGTTCTGCACGCGCTTCGCGGGCTTCCGCGAAGGTGCGATGGAGCTGCGACTCCGTTGCGCTAAAGCTAGCCATTGTCATCACTCCCCGAACCCGAATCCCCGACAGCGAAACGAGCCGCTCCGCTTCCGGCAGAAGATCGGAGAGAGTGTAACCGCCCTTTGAGGCCTCTCCCGAAAGATTCAGCTCGATCAACACATCCACCGCTCTGCCGCGCGCGATGCCGAAATCGCACGCCGCGTCGGCCAGCCGCGGGCTGTCGAGCGAATGCAGCAACACGAACTGCTCCAGCGCCTTCACTTTGTTCCGTTGAAGATGCCCGATGAGGTGCCAGCGCACCGGCACATCGACCGCCGCCATCTTCTTCAACGCTTCCTGAACCTTGTTCTCGCCGACGTCGTGCAGGCCCGCTTCGTACGCCGCGCGTGCGGCCTCCGGTCCGTGCGTTTTAGTGACCGCGACGATTGTGACCTGCTGGCCGTGACCGCCTCGCGCTGCCGCTGCGGCTATCCTGGCTCGCACGTTGGCGACGCGGTCAGCCAGGCCCGAAAACGCCATAAGCTTTGAAATTTAGCCGCGAAGGGCCCGCCGTTCAATTCATCAAGGCAGACCGGCAACGAGTTTGGCGGGAAGTTTCTTACTGTTCGCCGAAACCGAAGGTCCGACTGAGCCGCGCGAGCACTTTCTCGTCCGGACCCTTTACCATCACGGTGACGGAGGCTGCGTAGGCGGTTCCGGTGACGCGCACGACTCTGTCGCGACTCGCCGCCGCTGGATTGGCGCGTCCATCGTACTTGAGCACGAAGGAGCCGAGCAGAGAATCCCCATCGCACTCTACCGCGATGTCGGGCGAGACCGTGATCTCGATATTGCCCATGACGGCCACGGCCTCGATCACGGACAAACCGTAGCCAATCTCGGCCGCGCGCAAATCGAGCTCGATGTTTCCCAGCACCGCGAGGGCGCGGAACCGCCTTGGCAGTTGCCAGCGTCCTTCCCTCTCCGTGCTGCTGAGAAATGAAACGACGCCCGACGTCGACCGCGATTCGCGGGTCAGCTCCTGACCCCGCTCCTCGCTGCTCGGCAATGGCCCCAGCTGTTCCCCCTGATCGCCCCCTAAACCGCGGGACCGCGGCCGCAGCGGATCGGTCAGGCGATGGTCTTCTGCTTTGAAATCTGACATCCGGATTTGCGCGAGAGTGGAATTCCAAACACTACGAGGCCAACCACCGAATGGTTTAGCCCGAGCGCCCGAAAATGCGTCCGAAGAAATGGACGATGTTCTGCATGTTGCGGCTTATGTCGTTGAACATCACGGTGACGAAGAGCAGGCCGATTATCAATAGCCCGCCCTTCAGGATGCGCTCACGCGTTTGCGTGCTGAACGCACTTCCCTTGATAGTCTCCGCAACGTTGAGAAGGATCTGGCCACCATCCAGGATCGGAATGGGAAGCAGATTGAACACCGCGACGTTGATGCTGATGAGCGCCACCAGCAGCAACAGCGTTTCTATTCCGCCGCGCGCCGCCTGAACGGACACCTGCGCGATCGCAATCGGTCCTCCGAGCTCGGAGACTCCGACGCCGTGCGCGAGCGCGCCCAGCGCGGAAAAGATTCTGCTGCCGTTGTCCATCGTCAGGCTCCATGCCGCACTGAACGCGTGGGGCACTGAGATCGGAATGAAACCTTCGCTCGCCACCATACCGATCCTCCCGAGCGACCGCTTCACACCGGTGCGCGGGTCGAGCGTGACCTCCGCCGCTGGCGTCACCCGGATCTCCATGGTCTGCCCGTGGCGGACGATTCCCAGATCGAGCGGACGGCCGGCCGACGCGCCGATGCTGTCGAGCAGGGTCTCCCAGCTCTGGAGCGGCCGGCCGTTGAGCGCTGCGATGCTGTCGCCGACCTGAATTCCCGCGACGGCCGCTGGCTTCCCGGCAGTCACGGCCGCCGCGATGGGAATCGGGGTCGGAAATCCCGAGTGCAGCAGCAGCCCGACGTAGATGAAGTAGGCGAGAAGCGCGTTCATCGTCACACCGGCGAGCATGATGAAGAGCCGCGCGATGAGCGGCTTCGATTCGAACCAGCGCGATTCCGGAATCGGCTTGGGGCCGAATGGAATCATCGCGTTCGGATCGTATCCATCGTCGGGATTTGCCGCTCGCACGGCAGAATTCTCGCTCCCACCCTCGAGAAATGCGGTCGCTTCGTCCTCGCGCGAGGCCATGCGCACATATCCACCCAGCGGCAGCGCAGCCAGAACGTACTCGGTCTCGCCGATCCGTCTCTTCAGCAAAGCGGGACCGAATCCGATCGAGAAACGCGGCGCGTATACACCGGTCAGCTTGGCGGCGATGAAGTGTCCCAGCTCGTGCACGAATACGACGAGCCCGAAGACTATGATCGGCGCGAGCCAGCTCAGCACTTGAACATCTCCTGCACGTAGCGGCGCCCTGCCGCATCCGCCTCCAGCAACTGCTCGCGCGTTCCACTTGGCATGTCGCTCAGCTTGTCGAGCGCAGAGGAAATTGCGCTGGGAATGTCCCCAAAGCGGATCTTGCCGGCGAGGAACGCGGCGACGGCGCACTCGTTGGCGGCGTTGAACACCGCCGGCGCGGCTCCGCCCGCCACCCCGGCGGAAATGCCGAGGCGCAGGGCCGGAAATCGCTCGTGATCGACGGGCTCGTATGTCATCGGAGAAAGTTTAACAGGATCGAAGGCCGGCACACCGTCGTCGGCGACGCGTTCAGGATGCGTGAGGGCATAGAGCACCGGAAGCTCCATCGTCGGAACGCTCATCTGTGCAACGACGCTGCCGTCGATGAACTCGACGAACGAGTGAACCACGCTCTGTGGATGCACCACGACATCAATGCGATCGTAAGGAAGCCCGAAGAGAAAGTGTGCTTCAATAACCTCGAGTGCCTTGTTGGCGAGCGTCGCGCTGTCGATGCTGATCTTCCGGCCCATTTGCCAGGTGGGATGCCTGAGCGCGTCATCCACGGTTGCCGACGCCAGCCGCTCCGCGCTCCAGCCGCGAAATGGTCCGCCCGACGCGGTGAGCACGACCCGGCGCACAGCCGACGTCGGGTGACCGGTGATGCACTGAAGGATCGCGCTGTGCTCGCTGTCCACGGGAATCACCTCGCCCGATCCCGCGGCGCACGCCTGCCCAACCAGGTCTCCGGCGATGACCAGCGTCTCCTTGTTGGCGAGCGCAACGCGCTTTCCGCCTTCGAGCGCGGCCAATGTCGCGTCGAGTCCCGCCGCGCCCACGATCGCATTGAGCACGATGTCGACGTCATCGCGCGTGGCGGCGGCGATCAGGGCCTCGGTCCCGCTCTTCCAGGCATCGTCCGCGTCGGCCTGCGATTCAACCATGCCAATGAATGCAGGTTGGAACTTGCGCGCCTGCTCTCTCAGCAAGGCGCCGTTGCTGTTCGCCGTGAGAGCGGTGACTCGGAATCGTGCGCGCTGCCTGTCGAGCACGCGGAGCGCCGTAGTGCCGATCGACCCCGTCGAGCCGAGCACCGCCACCCCTTTGGGTGCGGTGATCGGCGTCACTGTGGTATGGGCAGCAGCAAGCGCCCCAGCAGGAGGAACGCGATCGGCATGACGAACAGCAGGCTGTCGAAGCGATCGAGAATTCCACCATGCCCGGGGAGGATGCGCGAGCTGTCCTTCACACCGGCCTCGCGTTTGAGCAGAGACTCGGCGAGATCACCGGTCTGCGCCGTGACACTGACTACGATGGCAAAGAGAACCGCGCCCTGGATCGTGAGGCCGAGCTGCGCGTAGGGCATGAGGATGAATCGCACGTAGAGCAGGCAGATGACGATGGCGAGTCCCAGGCCGCCCACTGCGCCTTCGACCGTTTTCCCCGGGCTGACCGAGGGCATCAGCTTCTTCCTGCCGAAAATCCGGCCAAACGCGTAGGCACCCACGTCGGTGCTCCACGTCAGAAACACCGGCAGGAACACCAGCGCCGTTCCCGCCGCCGCGCCCACGGCATAATCGTGGTAACGAACAGCGTAGATGTATGAAAACATTCCCGCATACATCACTCCGAACGCCGTAATCGCGACCGACGAGAGAGGCTTGCCGGCCGGCCCACGCAGCCAGATCGTGCTCGCGAACAGCAACAGGACCATCGCGACGACCGCGGTGAGAGAGAGCGTGTAAATGCCAAGTCGTTGCGCGTGAACGGCGATCGGCAGGAGGGCCGCCAGCGTGATCCCCGCCGGCTCCAGCGGCAGCGCGCCGGTTTCGCGAGCCATTCGGAACAGCTCCCAGGCCGCCAGCGCCGCGAGCACGGATAGAACTATCGTCAGTGCCCAGTCGCCGAAGTATACGATCGCGATGCTCGCGGGGGCCGCGATTACCGCGAATATGATGCGCCGTGTCAGCTCTGACACGGGCTAGACTTCCATGATTTCTGCTTCTTTTCCCTTCAACAACTCATCGATTTTGCCGATGTAGTCGTCGTGGAGCTTCTGAAGCTCTTTCTCGGCTCTCTTCTGCTCGTCTTCCGAGGTTTTTTCCAGCTTCTTCAGCTGGTCGCGGGCGTTGGTTCTCGCGTGGCGGATGCCGATTCGTGCTTCCTCGGCCAGCTTGTGGACGACTTTGACCAGCTCTTTTCTGCGCTGCTCGTTGAGGGCCGGCAGCGGAACGCGGATGACCCCCGACTGGGTCTGCGGGTTGAGACCGAGATCCGAGTCGCGAAGCGCCTTTTCAATTGCCGTGACGAGTCCCTTGTCCCACGGAGTCACAGTGAGGAGTCGGGGTTCCGGAGCCGACACGCCAGCTACCTGATTCAGGGGCATCTGCTGGCCGTACGCTTCCACGCGCACCGTGTCGAGCAGGCTCGCCGTCGCCTTGCCGCTTCGAATCGACGCCAGCTCGCGCTTCGACGCCTCGAACGATTTCTCCATTGCTGTCCGGCAGTCCTTCGTGATCTGAGGAATTGTCGTCATTGTACGATCGTTCCGACGCGCTCACCCAGCAGCGCTTTCGCAACTTCTCCGTGACGGTGAATGTTCAGGACGATGATGGGCAGCTTGTTCTCCTTGCAGAGAGTGATGGCCGTCTGGTCCATCACACCGAGCTCGTTGATCATGACATCGCGGTAGCTGATTGACTCGAATTTCTTCGCTTCGGGATCGCGTTTGGGATCCGCGGAATAGACTCCGTCGACGCTCGTCGCCTTGACGATCACGTCGGCGTGGATCTGGATGGCGCGCAGCGCGGCCGCCGTGTCGGTCGAGAAGTAGGGATTGCCGGTGCCAGCCGCGAAAATCACGACGCGGCCCTTCTCAAAATGGCGCATCGCGCGACGTCTGATGAACGGCTCGGCAATCGATTCCATCGCGATCGCGGTCATGACGCGCGTCTCCAGTTTCGCTTTCTCCAGCACGTCCTGCAGCGCCAGCGCATTTATGACCGTGCCCAGCATCCCCATGTAGTCGGCGCCGACGCGATCCATTCCCATCTTCGAGAGCTGGGCGCCGCGAACGATGTTGCCGCCTCCGATCACCAGCCCGACGGCCGCGCCCATCCTGACGATGTCCGAGACCTCAGTGGCGAGCCGCTCGAGAATGGTGAAATCGAAACCACCGCCCTTCTGTCCGGCGAGAGCCTCGCCGGACAGTTTGAGCAAAACCCGCTTGTACTTGAGATCAGCCAAGCTGGTCTCTACTCCTCGCCCATCTGGAACCGGACGAAGCGGCGAACCTGAATGTTCTCGCCCAGTTTCGCCGACGCTTCCTTGATCAGATCGCCGATCGTCTTCTTGGGCTCACGGACCCAGGCCTGGTGAACCAGGGCTACGTCCCTGTAAAAAGCCTCGACCTTCCCGGCGACGATCTTCTCTATCAGGTGATCAGGCTTGCCGCTTTCCTTCACCTGCTGCGCGAAGATGCGACGCTCGCTCTCGACCTTCTCCTGCGGGACCTTATCCTTGTCCACGGCCACCGGAGCCGCAGCAGCGATATGTTCAGCGATGTACTTCACCAGTGTCTTGAAGTCGTCAGTGCGCGCGACGAAGTCCGTCTCGCAGTTCACTTCCACCATTATACCGACCTTGCCGTTGTGGTGGATGTAGCTGCTGATGAGGCCTTCGCTCGTCTGCTTGCCCTGGCGCTTCTCGGCCTTGGCAATTCCCTTGGCGCGAAGGTACTCCTCCGCTTTCCCGGCGTCCCCGTTGGTTTCCTCGAGCGCTTTTTTGCACTCCATCATGCCCGCGCCGGTCTTCTGTCGCAGGGCCTGAACGTCCTTTGCCGTGAATTTCTCTTTGGTCATCGTCATAATTTCTCTCGTTAAAACGCCGCCGGAATTTTCCGGCGGCGTGAAAGTTAACCTTCCTGCTCGGGCTCGGTGGCTTCCTCTGCTCCGCCACCTTCTTCGCCGCCTGTCTTGAGCCGCGCGGCAATTGCTTCGGGCTTCGCCCGTCGCCGGCGTGGCCGCTTCTTCCGCTTCTTGTCGCCCTCGCCTTCCGGCTCGGCGCCGCGGTCGGAGCTGTACGTGTACGACTCGGCCTCTTCGACTTCCACGCGCGCCGGCGCCTCGCGGCGCGCCTCGACGATCGCATCGGCGATCGACTTGGCCATCAGCTCCACAGAGCGGATCGCGTCATCATTGCCCGCGATGGGAATGGTGATCAGATCCGGATCGGCGTTGGTGTCGACGAGAGCGATGAGCGGAATGTTCAGCTTGTTGGCTTCATTGACCGCGATCCGCTCCTTCTTGGAATCGATCACGAACATGAGGCCGGGAAGACGCGTAAGGTTCTTGATACCGGCAAGGTTCTTCGAAAGCTTGTCGCGCTGACGACTCATCATCAGCTGCTCTTTCTTGGTGTAGTTCTCGAAGTCACCACCGGCCTCGCTTCCCGCCTCCAGCTCCTTCAGACGCCGGACCTGCTTCTTCACCGTCTGGAAGTTCGTCAGCAGTCCGCCGAGCCACCGCTCCGTCACGTACATCGCTCCACAACGCTCGGCTTCGCTCTTCACAATGTTGACGAGCTGCCGCTTGGTGCAGACGAAGAGGACGTTGTCGCCGCGGAGAATCACTTCTCGCGCGAGCTTCTGCGCCAGCTCCAGCTGCCGCAGCGTCTTCTGCAGATCGATGATGTGGATGCCGTTTCTCTCCGCGAAGATGAAACGACGCATCTTCGGGTTCCAACGACGGGTCTGGTGTCCGAAGTGGACACCGGCTTCGAGTAGCTGCTCCAGGTTTGGCTGAGCCATTAAATAGTGATTCCTTCGGGGTTAACGCTTCGAGAACTGGAACTTCTTTCTTGCTTTCGGACGGCCGGGCTTCTTCCGCTCCACCGCTCTTGCATCGCGGGTCAGCAACGCCAGGTCGCGGAGCTTCCGGCGGTGCGATTCATCCATCCTTACGAGCGCACGGGCGACGGCGAGGCGGAGCGCCCCTGCCTGGCCGGTGAGCCCGCCACCTTCAACCTTCGCCTTCACATC
>DASWBC010000094.1:0-7940 GCA_036390815.1 Gemmatimonadaceae bacterium | reverse complement strand
CTTAGCGACGTGGTCACCATCGGCTATGGGACGCAGCGCCGTCGTGATCTCACCGGTGCTGTTGGATCAGTGACTGCGGATCAGATTCAAAGCACGCCCGTTACGTCGGTGGAGCAAGCGCTCCAGGGCAGAGTCGCCGGGGTTCAGGTGACTACCGGCAGCGGCCAACCCGGCACTAGCGCGGCGGTGAGAATTCGCGGCGGCAACTCCATCGCGGCAGGCAACGATCCGCTGTACGTCATCGATGGGGTTCCCATCGCAGCCAGTGCAGACGGCACGAACACCTTTACGCTCGAGACTCAGGGTGTGAGCGGTATGAATCCCCTCGCCGCGCTCAATCCATCCGACATCGAATCCATCGACATCCTGAAAGATGCATCGGCGACGGCGATCTACGGTGCCCGCGCCTCTAATGGTGTCATCCTGATTACCACCAAACGTGGTCGCGCGGGAGCGAATACTGTCACACTCAATGCCTACCACGGCACGCAGACGGTGCGGCATCGGCTCTCACTCCTCAATGCGCAGCAGTTCGCCGATTATGCCAACGCCGCCCGGGTGAACGGCGGTCAACCGCCGCTGTATACGGCGGCAGAGATAGCGGCGCTTCCGAATACCGACTGGCAGGACGCAATCTTCCGCTCTGCTCCGGTCACGAACGTAGAGGCGTCGATCTCAGGCGGTGACAACGACACGCACTACTATGTTTCCGGAAACCTGCTCCGGCAGGACGGCGTCGTTCTGAACACCAATCTCAATCGCGGCTCCGTGCGCCTCAACCTCGACCAGGACATCAGCGGCAGGTTCCGGGTCGGCAATCGCTTCACCTTGAGCCGCTCGCAGTCGCAACTGATGCCGAATGGTGGTGGTGGACAGGAAGTTTCGTCCGTCCTGCTCAATGCGCTGACCGCCCCGCCCACGCTCAGCGTGCTCGGGTCCGGCAGCGAGTATTTCATCGGGGTGAACCCCGCTACGGGTCGCATCTTCTCGAATCCAGTCGGCGCGGCCACGCTGATCACCAACCAGGAGCAACAAAACCGCTTCGTCGGCAACGTCTTCGGCGAGTACGACCTGCTTCCCAAGCTGACATTCCGGTCGTCCTTCGGAGCCGACTACCTCTCGTCGATGCAGGACTTCTATTCTCCATCGACGACCTATCCCGGCGTCACCACCGGCGGCTATGGAAGTCGCGGCTCACTTGCCGTGACGACATGGCTCAGTGAGAACACGCTGCACTTTACTCCGGGACAGATGGGGCTGCTGCGCGCCGTGGATCTCCTGGGCGGCATGACCCTTCAGCGCACCAACTCGGATAACGTGTCGGGCACGGGGCAGAACTTCGTCACCGACGCGCTCGGACAGAACGGACTCAACACCGCTGGAACATTCATCGGGGTCTGGACGGGAGCGCCACACTCATCGCTCGCCTCCTACTTCGCCCGTGCGAACTGGAACCTCGTCGACCGGTTCCTCTTCACCGTCACCGAACGCGTCGATGGGTCCTCAAAATTCGGCTCCGGTAACCAGTACGGCTTCTTCCCATCCGCTGCAATCGCCTGGCGCTTGTCGGACGAGTCGTTCGTTAAACGATTCGGATTGTTCGACGATCTAAAACTGCGTGCGAGTATCGGAAAAACCGGAAACCAGGACATCGGTAACTACCGGGCGCTCGCGACGCTGGGCAGCTCCACTTACCTGTTCAACGGCGTAAAGGTCGTCGGCTACAGCCCGAGCACACTGGCCAATCCCAATCTCAAATGGGAGAGCACCAGCCAGGGCGATATCGGAGTCGACGTCGCCCTGCTGCGAAGCCGACTGTTGCTCACCGGCGATGTTTACAACAAGACAACCCGGGATCTTCTCCTCGAGGTCGCCGTCCCTGCGAACCTCGGCTACAGCTCGCAGCTTCAGAATATCGGCAGCGTCCGCAATCGCGGCGCCGAGCTTTCTCTCAGCACCGTGAACACCACTGGGGCGCTGTCGTGGACCTCCGGGTTCAACATCGCCTGGAACCGCAACAAGGTGCTCAACATCGGAGCGGATTCGCAGATTGTGGGACCGGTCGGCGTAGGCGCGGGCGCAAACCAGAATCCCACCATTCTCAAGGTGGGACAGCCGATCAATTCGTTCTACGGCTACGTCTACAGTGGCATGTCGAACGGACAGCCGACGTATGCCGATCTCAACGGCGACGGCGTAATCTCGACGGCTGACCAGAAGATCATCGGCAGCGCCGAGCCCACGTACACCGGCGGCTTCACCAACGATGTGACATTCAGGAACTTCGACCTCTCCGTCTTCATTCAGTTCTCGCAGGGAAACAAGATCTACAACATCTCGCGAGCATTGCTCACCAATGATGCCGGGAACAACAATCAGCTCACCGATGTGCTACCCGCGCAAAGCGGCGGGGCCAACGGCATACCGGTCCCGAAAATCGGCAACACCTACGACACACGACCATCTACCCTCTTCGTCGAGGATGGCTCGTACATTCGCGGCAAGAGCATCCGCTTCGGCTACCGCCTGCCGCCATCGCTGCTCCAATCGACGCGGGCCGGCCATCTTCAGAACGCGGAGATCTATCTGAGCGCCCAGAACTTCTTCACCAAAACGAAGTACACCGGGTATGATCCGGAGGTGAGTGAGTATGCCACCAGCGTCCTGGCTCAGGGCATCGATTTCGGGACGTATCCCCAGACACGACAGTTCATCTTCGGCTTCACTACCGCCTTCTAGCGCGACGGAGTCACGCGAATCCTATGCATACCAATAATCTTCTCAAAACATTGCGCCGGAAGACCGCGATTCTAAGCTGTCTCACCGCGCTGTCGGTCGCGGGCTGCGATCAATTCCTCGAGCCCAAGCCCACCGATGTGCTCGCACCCGAGAACTTCTACCGGTCGGCCGCTGACGCGGTCTCGGCTGTCAACTCGGTATACTCACAGTCACAGTGGGTGTACTTCTGGGTCTGGTACGAGTCCGACGTTGCCTCGGACGACGTTTTCGCCACGCCGAACTACGGGGCGGACGGACACCAGCTCGCATCCTATACCTTCGATCCGACGCTCTGGTCGATCAACGACCTGTGGACCAACGCCTACATCACGATCAACAAGGCGAACATCGTCCTCGACCGGGTACCGCCGATTGTAATGGACGTTACCGAGCGCAACCGTGTGCTCGGCGAGGCGCACTACCTGCGCGCGCTGATGTACTTCCAGCTTGTCCGGATGTTCGGCGACGTTCCGCTGATGGAGCACGAGGCGAAGTCGGTGGCTGATGCCAAGATCGCCCGAACCCCGGCCGCTCAGGTCTATGCTTTGATCGTGAGTGACCTCCAGACAGCGATGAACGATCTTCCGCCGTCTTACTCCGGAGCGGACCTTGGCCGCGCCACTTCCGGCGCCGCGACCTCATTGCTCGCCAAGGTTTATCTCAATCAGAAGGACTACAACAACGCGGCGAAGTACGCGGGACAGGTGATGTCCTCCGGCAGTTACTCGCTCAACGCGCGTTGGCTCGACAATTTCAAAATCTCGGTGGAGTACGTGAACCCGGAGAGCATCTTCGAGATCAACTACGGCGCGCCGGAGCAGACCCCCGGCGTCGTAGGCAGTGTTCAGACGCTGTTCACTCTTCCTTCCGGATTCCCGGGTGGGGACGCTTACGGCCTGATCCAGGTGAATCCGGACCTGATAGCGCTTTACTCCGCGAACGATCAGCGTGGGAATGGCGCCACCTACATGACGTCCCCCTATACAACCGCGCTGGGTGACGTCGTGACGTGGGGAGTGCCGAACGGCGCGGCGTTCCACAAGTGGATTGACGAAACGGACAGCAAGGACATGACTGCCCGCTCCTGGCAGCAAATGCCGAACAACTGGATCATCCAGCGGTACGCGGACGTCGTGCTGATCTACGCCGAGGCGGTGAGCTCGGGTGGCACTGCCACCAACGGGACGGCGGAGGCGGCGCTGAACCAGGTTCGTGCGCGCGCCGGCATTCCGACTGTCACGGGACTTGGCGCGGCCGCGCTGACGGATTCCATTCGAGTAGAGCGCCGGCGTGAATTCGCGTTCGAAGGCCAGCGTTGGTTCGACTTGTCGCGCTGGGGCGTTCTCGATGCCACAGTCCAGGCGAAGACCCAGCAAATGCAGGCACTCTTCCCTGGCGAGACACCGGTTCATGGTGCTCCCAGCAACCTCTTTCCCATTCCGGACGGGCAGATCAACAGCAACTCTCTCTTGACGCAAAACCCCGGTTGGTAATGCCGCAAACGCTATTCTGGGGTCGTCGAGCCCAGCGTGCCCGCTACGTCATCCTTGCCGGATTTCTGGCAGGGTGCGGACACAACACCGCTGTCGACCCCGGAGGTGACGGAACGCCTTCGGGTCCAGCGGCGGAGGTATGGCTCACTACCGTGGACCAGACGCACTTGCTCTCACAGCAGCCCGATGTCCTCATCCGCTCGGGCGGCGACGCATCATCGGTCGTCATCGATGTAGAGGAGGGAACGAGCTATCAGGAGATGGTCGGATTCGGCGCCGCGATGACCGATGCGTCGGCGTTTCTGATCCAGCACAAACTCGGCGCCCAGCACGATGCAATTCTCCACGAGCTGTTTGGCCGCAATCCTGGCATCGGACTGAGCTTCGTGCGGGTCCCCATGGGAGCGTCGGATTTCTCCACGCACGACTACAGCTACGACGATATGCCGGCGGGCCAGACCGATTCCACGCTTGCACACTTCTCCATCGATGAAGATCGCGCCGATAAGCTTCCCGCGCTCAAGGCAGCGCTGGCGATCAACCCGCAGCTGAAGCTGGTTGCATCACCTTGGAGTCCACCGGGCTGGATGAAGACAACTGCAAGCCTCATTCAGGGCACTCTGCGCCCCGAGTTCTACGATTCCTTCGCACAGTACTTCAGCAAGTTCGTCGAGGCCTACACGACGGAAGGGGTACCGATCTTCGCCGTGACGATGCAGAACGAGCCCGCGTACGAGCCCGCCGATTACCCGGGGATGCGGCTCGATCCGCCGGTTCGCGCCGAAGTGATTGGCAAACACGTCGGGCCGATCTTCGAGAAGAACGGCACTCAGGCATTGATCCTCGACTGGGATCACAACTGGGATCTCCCCAGCTCCCCGCTCGCTGTGCTCGCCGACAGCGCGGCGCGAAAATATGTGAGTGGCGTTGCCTGGCACTGCTATGCCGGCAGCGTAGGCGTCCAGGAGAACGTACACGCGGCGTATCCCTCCAAAGATGCCTACTTCACCGAATGCTCTGGTGGTGGATGGGCGCCTGTGTTTGGGGACAACCTGAAGTTTTTAGTGGGTGAGCTCATCATCGGGAGCACCCGGGGGTGGGCCAAGGGTGTGGCGTTCTGGAATCTCGCGCTCGACGAGAACGCGGGCCCCCACTTGGGCGGATGCGGCAACTGCCGCGGCGTGATCACGATCAACTCGGCCAACGGCTTTGTCACGCGCAACGTGGAGTACTACGCGCTCGCCCACGCCAGCCGGTTCGTTAGGCCCGGGGCACACCGAATCGCGTCGACCACCAACGTGAGCGGGCTACAGAGCGTCGCCTTCAAGAACGCAGACGATGGCTCGAAGGTTCTCATTGTTCTCAATAGCGCATCGGCCGAGGTATCCTTCGCCGTGCACTTCGGAGAAAGAGCCATTCGATACGCATTGCCTGGCGGCGCCGTAGTCACCTTCACCTGGAACTAGGGCGATTCGGCAAAATGAAAACGGGGAGCCAATCCTGGCTCCCCGTCTTGTTTTCGCTCTACCGCTCGCAGCCACACGCCGGCCCGCTCACAGCCCCCGGCCGGTAGTCATAAGGTGCCGTTGAACTACGCGACTTCCGCCATTTCCAGCGGCGCCGCCTGCTCTCCGGCTGCCGCCGGCACGAGCGCGATCTTCAGCACCTCATTGAGCGTCTCCACCGGATGGAACGAGAGCGTCTTCCTAACTTCCTCTGGAACATCCTCAATGTCCGCCTCGTTTCCCTTCGGGATGATGATGGTCTTGATCCCGGCGCGATGCGCTCCGAGAACCTTCTCCTTCAGGCCACCAATCGGCAGCACGCGGCCACGAAGCGTGATCTCGCCGGTCATCGCCACGTCCTGCCTCACCGGGCGATCCGCCATCTCGGACACGAGGGCCGTCGCGATAGCGATTCCGGCCGACGGACCATCCTTTGGAATGGCGCCCGCGGGCACGTGAATGTGTGCTTCGACCGCGCCCAGCCTGTCGCGTGGAATCCCGAGACTGGAGGCGTTGTTCGTCGCGTAAGTGAATGCCGCGCGCGCCGATTCCTTCATGACGTCGCCGAGCTGGCCAGTCAGAATCAGTGACACCGGGCCACCGGGACCGACCTGCGTTGTGGCGTCAGCCTCGCGGCTGCCGTAATAACGTCTGATCGACGCCTCTACGAACATGATGTCGCCGCCCATCGGCGTGTAGTACATGCCGGTGGCAATGCCGACCTCGCTCTCCGGCAACGCGTGCTCCGGATGAACACGCGGCCTGCCGAGTAGCTCTCTGACGGTCTCGGCGTCGATCCTGTGCTCTACCTCTTCGCTCGATGCAATTTTGCGCGCCAGCTTCCGCGCCACTGCGCCGATCTGACGCTCCAGCTGCCTGACTCCACTCTCGCGAGTGTAGTTCGACACCACTGACATGATCGCGTCTTCCGTGAAGACGATGTTCTTCCCGCTAAGGCCCGATTCCTCGAGCTGCCGCGGCAACAGGTACTTCTTCGCGATCTCCGCCTTTTCCTTCTCGGTGTAGCCGGCGAAGTCCACGACTTCCATGCGGTCGAGCAGCGGACCGGGGATGTTCTGCACGAAGTTCCCGGTGGCAATGAACAGCACTTCGCTCAGGTCGAACGGAATTCCGAGATAGTGATCGGTAAACGTGTCGTTCTGGGCGGGATCCAGGACTTCGAGCAAAGCGCTCGACGGATCACCCTGATACGATGTTCCGAGCTTGTCGACTTCGTCGAGCAGGAAGACGGGGTTCTTCGTCCCGGCCTGCTTCATCCCCTGAATAATTCTGCCCGGCATTGCACCGACATACGTACGACGGTGCCCGCGGATGTCCGCTTCGTCGCGGGCGCCGCCCAGTGCAACCCGGACGTACTCGCGCCCAAGCGATCTCGCGATCGATTTGGCGATCGATGTCTTGCCGACACCCGGTGGTCCGATGAAGAGAAGGATCGGTCCCTTTGCCATCGCGCGCGACTTCGCCTCCACCTTGTCGGTAATCGGCCGGTCGCCATGCTCGCCGACGGCTAGCGACGGCGTTGCATCTTCCCTGCTGGCGAAAAGACGGGCGGCCGGCACTTCACCGGTCTTCTCGACTTCGTCCGCCATTTGGGATGCGCGCAGCTGCCTTACGGCCAGAAACTCCAGGACGCGATCCTTCACATCCTTGAGTCCGTAGTGATCTTCCTCGAGCACAGTCTCGGCGTGCTTGAGATCGAGCTGATCATCCGATCGCTTGTTCCACGGAAGCTCGGCGATCCACTCGAGATACGTGCGAATCACCTGTGCTTCCATCGACTCACGGCCGGCTCTCTCGAGACGTCCGAGCTCGCGCTCGACTTCGGCGCGCGCTTCTTTCGGGAGCTCCAGCTTCGCGAGCTTGTCGCGAAGCTCCGTGATCTCCTTGCTCGAGTCATCGTCGCCCAGCTCCTTCTGGATCGCCTTGAGTTGCTCGCGCAGATACATCTCGCGCTGCCGCTCGCCCAGCTCCTCCTGAACCTGCGACTTGATGTCCTCCTGCGCCTCGAGGAGGCCAACCTGCCGTTGCACGTGGACGAGAACCCGACGAAGCCGCTCCTCCACACTCAGCGTTTCCAGTAGTCCCTGCTTTTCAGCGACGGGAAGCTCGATATAGCCGGCGACTAGGTCGGCAAAACGGCCCG
>DASWBC010000093.1:0-4372 GCA_036390815.1 Gemmatimonadaceae bacterium | reverse complement strand
GATCTCGTGGGCGATCTGGCGCGCCATCTCGCCCCACGCCAACACGCGCTCGGCGCGCGCCACTTCGATCCGGCTGAGCTCGAGATCCCTCGCCAGCCGCTTCGCCGCGATCCCGCTGAGTCCGAGAGCCGCGAGCGCTCCGATGGCCGTAGCGAACAGCACGAGCATCCCAAGATCGCGGCGACGCCTGTCCAGCACGATATCGTCGCTCCGAGCGGGCGCGGCCAGCACGTAGCGTTCCTGCCCCACAACGCCGGTACTGTACCCGAAGAGCATTTTCGTGGCGCCGAGCTTTGCTTCCCACACTGCTGAGAGCTCGCCCCCGGTCGAGAGGCTGAGCTCGACCGGTGGAGGCAGCTGACGCCCGGTCGGAGCGAGGACATCGAGCAAGCTGTCGCTCGTGCGATCGAGAAAGCCGTTGGAATACAGGAAGAGCGGAGTGTCGAAGCGCCGCGCCGCTCCCGGCAGCTGCTCGAACTCGTTGCCCGCCGCGACCGCGTTGAGTGTCTCGCGCACGAGCACCTCGCGCGTCTGGGCGTCGTCACTTCGCAATCTCTGGTACGACCACACCGCGAATGCGATTGCCGGAATCACGAAGAACGCGAAAAGGGCGAGAGTGAGCCTCGCGTGGTAGGTGTAGATCCACCTCGCCGCTCTCACCCGGAGCCAACGCACGAAACCCTTCTCCATCACCGTTCCAAGCAGCCAGAACAATCCGGCGAGCATCAGGTCGAGCAGCAAGACGAGGCTTCCGCGCTCGGCCCGCACCCAGACCGAGCGCAGGTCGATCTCCACGTGCGCGCGCATCGTTCCCGCGCTGGTCGAGATCAGCCGGTTGCCGTGGAGCTCGTCCCCGACCCGATGCCAGCGCACGTGAGTCGTGTCGGCGTGGCCCGAGGGCGAGACGTCGGTGAGCAGCAACGCATAGGGGGGATCGCCGCCCGATGGCGAAGCCATTCCCAGAAGCGCGGCGTATGGATTGGCATTTAGAAGTCGTGTCCGCGGCAGCACCAGGACCGATGTCGCGCCGCCCGTCGGATGGGCGACGGCGGCAAGAATCTGAACGCCGGTGGGACCGAGCGTGCTTCGCGCCACTGTCTGCCGTGTGGCGATCGCCTCCTTTACCGCGTTCGTTACCGCCTCGGAGTCCGGCTCCGCGGGCGCAACCGCAAATTCGGAGACCTGGGTCCCGGCTTGATTCCAGGATGCAATTGTCGCCGGATACTCCGCCGAAGCCAGATCAGAGGCCGCATATGCCTTCAGCAGGTCCGCGCGACTGAGCGGCTGCGGAGACTCCGAGAGCGTGGCGACGAAACGACGGGTGAGCTGAACGGCGTAGTCGTCAACGTGCCCCAGTGCGGCGACATCCTGCTCGGCGAGCTGCATGCGCTCCCTGGATGTCGTTGACCAGAGGCCGCCGAGCGCAACTATGGCGGAAACGGAGGCGATGATCAGCGCCGCGCGAGAGGTGACGGCGCCCGGCTGGCCGAATGACATGCGCGCCATCCAGTAGGCGGCGAGCAACACGGCGAAAAGAAAGAGGAAGAGGGGGATCTCCCACAAGAGCCAGAGGCCGGGAGTAGAGCCCCACGGTGGCTGGCCAATTCCTCGAACAATGTTCGATGCGAACGGAATCCCGGCGCCGACCGTCACAATGGCGCCGAGCGCGGCGTACGCGCGCGGCCAGCGGGCCTCCGGGTGCGCGCGAATGATCGCGTATACGCCCATTAGAATCAGGGCGGCGCTGATGCAAAGCGCGCCCGCGTTCGCGGTGAGCGGGCCTCCAAGCTTCGAGAAATAGTACGCCGGATCAAAAAGGCGCGATGTATTGGAGAAAGAGTTCCATGGAATGAGCGCCGTGATCGTGAGGGCCACCGCCACCGCGAACAGCCGCTCGGCCAGCGCGCGCCTCTCCCGCCACGCGTACACGAGAAACGCGAGGGCCAGAATGACGAGTGCCACCGCTCCTCTCGCGCGAAGCATCGATGCGCGGCGGAAGCTGGCCTCGTCCGCCGTAGCCAGTCGCGCAAGCGCCCGCAGAATCGGCCTGCCATTGGCCGAGAGCACAACCGGTCCTCCGCGCACACTCGCGGGCGGTGAAAACTCGTAGGAAGCCACATCCTGGGCGAGGGCAAGCCGTTCGTCCACAGATTCAGTGAGCTTGTCCGCGGGCGGCGCGGCGTGCAGCACCGAGGACGCGACGGCACGGCGGGCGCCGCGCGTATTGACCACGTTGAGCGTCGTGTAGAACGGACTGAACGTCACGCTTACCTGACCCCGGAGCGTGTCCGGATCGATCCTCATCTCGCCCGACCACGCGAAAGGACGATCGTGGTCGAAGAGGACAACCGACTCTCCATTTCTCTGCGGAGACCTCGCGGAGAGAAATGCAAAGGCACCTTCGGGGTCGATTGGCGCATCGAGAGCGCGAGTTGCCCTCTCATCGAGACGTTCGCGCGTCTCGGCCAGAGTCCGCGCCAGCGATCGCAGAGCGCCTTCGGCTGCATCAACCCGCTCGCTTCCGCTCGGCAAATCCGGCCCCGATGTGCGTGGAAGCGCCGGGGTTCTGACCCACATCGCAATCAGAAAAAGCGGAACCGCGGCAGCAACGAGGATTGCGCCTCGCGGCAGGTGACCGCTTCTTACTATGAGACTACTATCTGATGCGATGACTCTTCCCTCCTCCATTCCAGTTTCCGGGCCGCTGCGGGTCAAGGAGCTAAATCCGGCGCAGATCAGCGCGATACTCGGCAATGATCCGCGGCTCATCATCCCGATCGGGACGTGCGAGCAGCACGGTCCTCACCTCCCGCTCGGCTGCGACACCATAATCGTCGAGCACATGGCGGACGATCTCTCCGCGGAATATGGCGTGTTGCGGGCTCCAACGGTGGAGTACGGCGTGAACGTCGACACGGAGCGCGGGTTCACCGGCAATGCCTCACTGCGAAAGAAGACGCTTCATCGGATGCTCAACGATCTGCTCGATTCATGGGAGGCCACCGGCGTGCGGGAGTTCATTCTGCTCACGGCGCACGGGCACGACCCGCATCAAGAGGCGCTCGCCACCGTCATCACCACTGCAGCGCGGGTACGAGTCGTTGACATGTTCGGCGTGAATCTCTCAGACCTGCTCGAGGGCCAGAGGGAAGCCATGCACGGAGACGAGGTCGACACATCCATAATGCTCTTCCTGGCGCCGCATATGGTCAGCCTCGATCAGGCACAGGACTATATGATGTCGCGCGAGCAGCTCAGGCGGTACAGGCGCGGCTGGCTCACTGTTCCGAGCGGGAGCGCGGGCTCCATTGGGAGGCCGTCTCTCGCATCTGCGGAAAAGGGGAAGCGCATCTATGAGCGCATCTACTCCAAGATCAGCGACCGGATCTTTCTGGCGCCCGCGTCGACCGAATAAGGTCGCGCGCTGCAGCAAGCCGGACTTAATTCAATCTTAAGGAAACTCGGTGTGTTCGGGTCTGAAACTCTGTTGTATAGTTGGCCGTAAGTGTTCGAAAAGTCCACCTCCCCTACAATGATACGATCACTGCTTTTCTTAAGTCTTACGGCAGGCGCCGTTCAGGCATCCGCCCAGGTTACTCCCCGTGATTCCGCTGGCCAGCCCACGCTGACGATCGAACAAGCGGTCGAGCTGGCCCGGCGCAACAACCCAGAGCTCCAGCAGATTCAAAACAACCGCATCGGCGCCCGAGCGGCGGTGCGGAGCGCGTACGGCGCGTTGCTGCCGAGCGCGGACGCGTCGCTGAGCGCGCAACGGCAGCAGGGCGGCCAGCAGATCTTCAGCGGGACGAGTCTCGGCGCCAGCTCCGACGTCAATCAGTCCAGCTATCAGATCGGAGTCAACTATAGAATCAACAGCGCAACGCTGATCACGCCGAGCCTGCAGCGCGCCAATCGCGACGCGGTAGAGGCTGACATCACCGGTGCTGACGAGACGCTCCGTAGCAACGTGCGGCAGCAGTATCTGTCGTCGCTCCAGGCCGAGGCGAACGCGGATCTTCAGGACACGCTCGTCGTGGCATCGCAACAGGAGCTGATTCTCGCGCAGGCCAGGGAGATCGTCGGTTCCGGCACGCAGCTGGATGTCCAGCGCGCCGAGGTATCGCTCGGACTGCAACAGGTGGCGGCGCTCAAGGCGAGAAGCCAGGTCGACATCGAGAAGCTGCGGCTGTTCCAGCTCATGGGAACGCCCCAACCGCCGAACGTGAAACTCGTAAGCCAGTTCCCGGTCACGCCGACAGCGTTCAATCTCCAGGAGCTGATCGAGTCTGCGCGCCGCCAGAACCCTGGCGTTCTCGCGCTGCGGTCGAGGGAGCACGTGTCCGATCTCAACGTGAGGCGGGAAAAGGGCGAA
>DASWBC010000092.1:0-2528 GCA_036390815.1 Gemmatimonadaceae bacterium | reverse complement strand
TCCCGTCGATGCGCGCCCGCTCACTCGGCCTCACGCTCACCCCCAGCTGCACGAGGTCGATGTTGGCTTGCGCCCACTCGAAGAAGTTTTCGTCCTGGCCACCGACGTAAAGCAGATTCGCGCTGAAGATCTGCCATTGCGGCGTCACCAGCGTGAACACGTAATCGTGGTTGGTGATGCGCGGCCTGCCGACGAACGGCAGTGTGTCGCCCGTCGGAGCGAGAATCCGATAGTTGGAGTAGAAGGCCCGGTCGAAGCCGAACGTCTCAAGGTAAAAGCCGAGCCCAACATTCCATCCGCCCCGCAGACCTGCATTCCCACTGAGGTGAAACTTCTTGTCCTGCGCGTCACCGCGATGGATGAAATGCGAGTACTGCCACTGGTCGTCGAGCAGGATGTCACCGGTAAGCGACTCAACCTTCGACCCGCGCTCCCCAAACCAGGTCAAATGGTGATCGACGCCCGCGTGTACGATTCCCGGGCGCGAGATGAAGCCACTCCCCGCGCGGAAATCTTCGCTGATTCCGGTCAAGACATAGCGCAGGCCGAATCGCTTGCCGTTGCGCGCGAACACCCCTTCCCAGAGCGGCGCATTGCGAACTACTCCACCAGTCTTGTCGAAGCTGCCCGCCGCCTGAAACGACGTGCTGTAGACCTCTCCGAACACCAGGCGGCCATCCACGTCGGCAACGCGGTTGTAATCGCCGCCAAGAACACGATCGGTATACGCCATCCCGAGTCGTGACTGTCCACCGATGTCACGCTGCGCCCGGATGACGTTGTACACCGCCCTCTCGCGCCCCGACGGCGACAGACTTCGGTCGTCGGCAGCCGACAGCACGCCGATGCTCGTGCCGGCGACTTTGCCGGTCAGCTTGAGCGCGGCATCCGGCTTGACGATCCGCCGCGTGTAAATGAGGTTGTGGGGCGTATTGAATTGGTCCAGTCCCTCGAGGAAGAATGGCCGCTTTTCCGGGAAGAACAGCGCCTGCCGGGGATCGATTACGAATTGCCCCGCGTCGGACTCGACTTCCGCGAAGTCAGGATTCACAGCACCGTTGAGGGTGAGGGTGTTGGTAATCCCCCACTGGACTCGCCCCCCCAGCTGCGGCGCCGCGCGATCGTATCCCCACCCGTTCGGCCCCGGGCCTCCGCTAACCCTCTCTGTAACCGACGGATTCACATCGAGCACGAGTCCGCGACTGAGTCCCGTCAAACCATCGAGCGTGCCCGACTGCCCGAGAAAGGACGTGTTCGAGCGCCTGGCGGGCACCCAGGAATCTTCCGCTCCCGAGTGTTGAACCTCACGCACGATGTTGAGGTCCCAGGTCTGCTCGTCACCCGACTGGTACTTGAGACTCTTGAGCGGGATCCGGATCTCGACCTCGTAGCCGTAATCGGTCAATCGCCCTTTTGATGTGAAGACGAAGTCCTGACTCAGATCCGGCGCGACGCGTCCGGAGAGCGTGGGCGTCCACGCGCCGGTGAGGACTTGTCCCTGCTCTACTATAGTACCGTCCATCTGGACGCCGAGCGGGTTCACCCCGAAGACATAGGCCTGGCGGTGATCGTGAAAGGTCCCGAGCAGGATCTGCACGTTGTCATCGGAAGCAATTTTGTCGCGATCCGCGAGCGTCGCGTGCACCGCGCCGTGCGGCTCGAAGGCCCGAATGCCGAAATGCAAAGCAGTCGGCGAATACCAGACGAGCACCTGCGTGGAATCGGCCGCGGGAATGCCGTCGTGGGGCGAGAACTCCGAGAATCCCGTGAGCACGTCCGCCTGTTGCCACACCGGCTCGTTGAGCACCCCGTCCACGGTCACATCGGCCGTGAGGCGGGGGATGCGAACGTTCAGCTGATTCTCGCGGCCGATGTAAGTCGCGGCGAGCATCATCACGGCGAACCGCGCCATCAGGAACAGTGTCGGAAGCATTGTCGAATGTCAGGGCCCCGGGCGCCTTCGCGGGGAGCAAAGGGCTCGCGGAATATATATCACCAAACACCACACAGTTGTGATACGAAAACGACCTCTGGCGCGTCCTCGAAGCAGTGAGTGTTGCCTCCTCACCCGATAGATGTTCGCCAGGATTGCGTCGTGGTGCGTGTCCACTGCAGTAGTCCCCTCCTCCTTCTGGACCCGTCCCACATGAAAAGAACAAAACTCCGGCTTGCCGCCGCCTGCATCCTATTCACAGCCCTCGGATGCGGAGGAGGCGACAGGGGAAACACCTTCACCGCGCCGCCGGCTCCGGTCGCAACGTCGATCGAAGTGCAAGGCAACGGACAAACCGTTCGAGTCGGCCAAGTCGTTGGCACCGCTCCCCTTGTCACGGTCAAAGACCAGGCTGGGGCCGCAATGTCCGGAGTGTCCGTGGCGTTCGTCGTATCGTCTGGCTCGGGCACGCTGAATGGAGGTTCCGCGATTACCAATGCGAGCGGAATCGCAACGCTTCCAACCTGGACGCTCGGAACAACGCCCGGGGCCAACTCAGTAACGGCAACCGCGACCGGGGGAAGCAATCCCAGCG
>DASWBC010000091.1:0-3759 GCA_036390815.1 Gemmatimonadaceae bacterium | reverse complement strand
CCCACTCTCCGATCCGCGATGTCACGTCGTTGCCCAGGGAAACGGTGGGGAAGTTGTTGCCATCGATTTTGATCACCGCGACGTCGGTCGTGCGATCGTGCCCAACGACCTTCGCCGTGAAGACGCGGTGGTCGAGCATTTTCACCGTCACCTTGTCAGCGATCGTCTCACGATCGGAGTTGGTGATCACGTGATTGTTGGTGAGGATGTATCCGTTCGACGTCACAATGAAGCCGGAGCCCTGACCGCGCATCGGCCGCTGTTGCTGCGGGATGTCGAACTGCCGGAAGAAATCTTCCATGCCCGGCGGGACTCCCTGCGGGAGCTGTGCGCGTCCGCGCTGCGAGCTGGTGGCGGTCTTGGGGTTGCTGATTACTTCAATCGATACAACCGCGGGCGTGACGTTGTTCGCGATCGCAACGAATGCGTTGCTCGCTTCGGCAATTGGCTGGACGATTGCCGATGCTGGACGAGATTGCGCAAATCCGAGCTTGGTCCAGTTGAGTCCGGATGCGACGATTAGTCCGCCTGCAAAGGCGGTGATAGCAGCTACGAAGAGCCGCGCTCTCTGAGTTCCAATTGACATGCGACTATGTGGCTAAAGGGTGTAACTATGAGACACAGTTTGGGAGCTACAGGTTTCACGCCACTCCCGCGGGACTTCGCCGGCGAAGGAAGCTCGCGATGAACGGCTCAATGAAAGAGGCTACCCGACATCACATTAATACGCCTGAAACGCGAACTTGCTCCACACTCGTTCCTTTCAGTTCGACTTCGATCGAACGAGTCCCCTTCCAAAGTGGCGATCTCAGTACCGCGAACGCACGCGTGTAACGAAACGATCCGGGTGTAACAAAACGTTGCAACGTTATTGATGAGCTTGCTAAACCGGAATACTGTAAGTCTTTGATTACCAACGACTTCGTTAAGGGCATAACCGTTGCCTAAGGGTGATCGTCCGGAATTCCACCCTTCAGACCAAGACGGTTAGATGTCCCGATTCGGGTTCGTTCGTCCCCTCGCCGTTGTCCTCGGCGCCTTCGTCATCGCGTCGTGCTCCGAGGCCGGGATATCAGCCCCATCCGCGCCCGCCACAACCATTGCCGCACCGACAACCTCCCAATTTGCGTCGCAGGCCCTCCTGGGCGCCGTTAAGGATGTCGGCAAGCTGGACCTCAAGGCCATCTGGTGGAAGAAGCAGCACAAGGACGTCATAAGAGTCTCGAAGATCATTGATCAGTCTGGCGGCACGATTTCGATCCCCGAGACGGGTCTGACGGTCTTCTTCCCAGCGGGTGCCGTCACGAGTCCCGTCACCATCACAATTACATCTGACCAGAAATACGTCGCTTACAAGATGGAACCGACCGGTACGAGGTTCCTCAAGGACGTCACCGTCACGCAGCTCTTCATCACCACCTCCGTCTTCGGCGCTCCGCTCCGTAGCCAACTCTACGCGGCGTATATCGCGGACGACAACATCAAGCTCAGTGGGAAAGTCCCGGTTCTGGAAATCGAGCCGTCGACGACGATTTTCTCCGTGCTCTCCGCGCTTCCACAGTCGCAGGTTTGGACGATAAGACACTTCTCGCGCTACATGCTCGCCTCCGGCTGATTTAGACCCCCCGGCACCAGGTTTGCGAACCGCTTTACCTTGCCCCGATTGCTGCAGAAAACACCTCCAACCGCCTGTAAAACACCAACCAGGGTTCACCGATGATCCGCTCCAGATTTGTACGCTCATGTGTGCTCGTCCTTGCGACTTTCGTGGCAATCTCGTGCGCGGACTATTCACCGACCGCTCCGGTCGCTGCTCCGGCACAGTCGCAGAACGGGCTCATCGGGGATCTTCTTGGCGTCGTGACCAACCTGCTGGGCTCGGTCCTCAGGGTCATCGGGTTCCAGACTGACCCGAACGGTATCCCGGTCACCGCCGTCAAGTGGGCCCCGACGCACGACAACCAGGTTCGCACTGTGTCGGCGAACATTGGTTACTACGGCGGATCGCTATCCATACCGGGCTCGGACTTCACGATCGTCTTCCCGAAAGGCGCGCTCTCGACCACGACCTCGATCTCGATCACGTCGGACGCGAGCGGTTACGTGTCCTACGACATGCAGCCGCATGGTCTGAAGTTCGCAAAACCCGTCATCGTTACGCAGCGTCTCAATAATACCGCCGTTTATGGGACCCCCGTCGCCTTCAATGCTTTTTGCGCCTACTTCTCGACGGATTTGCTGGACCTGAGCGGAATTCTCAAGGCTCTCGAAATCGAGACTACGACGATCTTCTCAGCTCCAGACTCGACCAACCTGCCCGTGGTCGAGACCTGGCAACTCAATCACTTTTCCCGCTACATGCTAGCTTCAGGTTGAGAAAAACCCGAGTCGGAAGGTCATTTTCGATCTCATTGGATTCCCTGAACAAGGTTGCCGCGCATGCCGAAACCTGATGACCTGGAGCGCGCCCGCCTGCTCGTCGAGCTGGCGCGGGTAGCCGAGCAGCATCAGAAAATCGCCAAGGCTCAGAGTCTTTACGACGACGCTTTGGCACAGTTCAGTGAAGACAGCCTCGATCCCTTTCTGCCGGATGTGCTGCGGTGGAAGGGGACACTGCTGAGGGAGAAAGGCGAAACCGAGTCGGCTTTCCGATGCTACAAGAAGAGCCTCGAGAAGGCGACACTCATCGGCTCCGAGTCGGCGGTGGCACACGCACTCAACTGCCTCGGCACGATCGCGCAGCGCCGCGGCGATCAAAAAGAGACCGAGCGCCTCTACGCCCAGGCGGCAGAGTTCGCCGAGCGAGCCCGGGACTCGAGACTTCTCGGAATGATCGAGCAGAATCGTGGGGTGCTGGCGAGCATGCGGGGCGACTTCGGCCAGGCTGCCGCGTATTACTCCAACAGCCTCGGCGCCTTCGAAGTGGCGGGTGATGCGGAGCCCATGTCTTGGGTCCTCAACAACCTGGGAATACTGCACACCAAGATCAGAAACTTCGACGAAGCCCGCGGTCACCTCGAACGAGGACGCGCCATCGCGGTGAATCGAGGGGATGTCGTCGTCGAAAACGTGACCACGCTCAACCTCGCCGAGGTCTGGGTGGGGCTCGGACGGCTGGACACGGCGGACAAGTTCTGCGCGATGGCGCTCGAGCAGGCGCAACGTCGCGGCGACCATCTGAGCGCCGCCGGCGCGCTCAAGATTCGCGCGGCTATCGAGCGCCAGCGCGGCGCGCTGGACAAGAGCATCGCCACTCTTCGCATCGCGATCTTCGAGGCAGAGGGCGCGGAAGATCGCCTCCTCCATGCCGAGATGCTCCGTGAGCTGGGCGAGATCTCGCGGGCCGCCGGGAACGCCGGAGCCGCGCGTTCAGCGTGGCGCGAAGCGATGGATTCCTATCAGGCAATCGGCGCCAGCCAGGAGATCGCCGAAGTCGAGGCCGAGCTGGACGAACTGCCCAGCTGACAATGGGTCGGCCCCCGCCCGGCGCGGTATGCGCGAGGGGTGACTCGGTAGCCGCTTCCTCGTCTCCCTAGCGCAGGCCGGAGATTCCCGAGTCGGGAAATCGCGCGACATGGCGCTCTTCGGGACCGTTGTCGCGGCGTAATGAGCAACCAAAGACACACAGTCGAATTGAAGGCGGTGGAATCCTCCGCCGTCAGAGAAAGCATCGATCGCGCAAAGCAGGCCGAGCGCGATGGACGCTGGGCCGACGCGTGCGCGGTATACGAGAGTCTTGTGCGGGATCCTGATACAATG
>DASWBC010000090.1:0-3768 GCA_036390815.1 Gemmatimonadaceae bacterium | reverse complement strand
CGAGGGCACCTTCGCCGATGCCGCCGCTCATGGCGAGATCGTCTTCAACTGCACGTCCGGCATGGCGTCGCTCGAGGCATTGAAGGCGGCGGGCGCGCAGAACCTCCAGGGGAAGGTTCTCATCGACGTATCGAACCCACTGGATTTCTCGAAGGGGATGCCGCCCACGCTCTCAGTCTGCAACACCGACTCCCTTGGCGAACAGATTCAGCGCGCATACCCAACCGCGAAGGTGGTCAAGGCTCTCAATACGGTAACGGCTGCCGTGATGGTCGAGCCATCGTTGATTCCGGGCGTCCACACGATTTTCGTCTGTGGAAACGACGCCAAGGCGAAAGCGGTGGTGATCGATCTCCTCAAGAGTGGATTCGGCTGGAAGGAGGTCATGGACCTCGGTGATATCACCGGCGCGCGGGCTCAGGAGATGTACCTGCCGCTTTGGCTGAGGCTCTTCACGAAGCACAAGACTCCGAACGTAAATATTCACGTCGTGGTCTGACCCGACGCTCCGCTAGCTGACCGAGCTGCGCCAGATGGAGACACAGACTCCAGCGACTCCCGTTCAGATCCGCCGGCACGCTCTCGCGTTCATTGCGGTTACCCTCCTGCTCGACACCATCGGTTTCGGGCTCATCATGCCCGTTTATCCGCGATTGCTCGTCGATATCACGGGCGAGAGTCTTAGTCGCGCTGCCGTATACGGAGGATGGCTCGGCTTCGTGTACGCGACGATGCAATTCGTGGCCGCGCCCATCCTGGGAAATCTTTCGGACCGGTACGGCAGACGCCGAGTGATACTGGTTGCTGTTGGCGCGCTCGGAATCGACTACATCATCATGGGATTCGCGCCGACGCTGGCGTGGCTCTTCGTCGGCCGGGCGATCGCGGGCGCCGCGGGCGCGTCGTTCACGCCAGCTTACGCTTACGTCGCGGATATCAGTCCGCCGGATAAGCGCGCTCAGAACTTCGGTGTCGTGAGCGCCGCATTTGGAATAGGCTTCATCATAGGGCCGGCGATCGGTGGATTGCTCGGCACTCTCGGGCCGCGCGCGCCGTTTTTCACGGCCGCGGCTCTAAGCATGACCAATTTCCTCTACGGGTTCTTCGTTCTTCCCGAGTCGCTGCCGCCAGAGCGACGGCGCCCCTTCCAATGGCTCCGCGCAAACCCACTGGGCACACTCACTCAGATGAAGAAGCATCCCGTCGTGCTCGGACTCCTGTTCGCTCTCTTCCTTTGGAGCCTCGCGAATCAGGTGATGCCCAGCACGTGGGCATTTTACACGAAGTTCAGATTCGAATGGTCGGAAGCGATGATCGGGGCGTCGTTCGCGGCCGTAGGTGTAGTCATGGCGTCGAGCCAATTGATTTTCATGCGCCTTTTCGTGCCAAGGCTGGGTGAGCGCCGGGCGGCCCTCATCGGAATTGTTTCAGGAACGCTAGGCTACCTCGGGTGGGGCCTCGCAACCGCGAGCTGGATGATGTTCGCCCTGTTCGTCACCTGGTTTTTCGGAGCGACAGTGATGCCGACGACCAACGCGCTCATGTCGCACCGGATCAGTCCCAACGCGCAGGGAGAATTGCAGGGTGCGGTAGCAAGCCTTTTCTCGCTGAGCGCGATCATCGGGCCGCCGATCATGACGCATCTGTTCGCGTACTTCACGGCGCCGGAATCGACTGTGCACGTTCCAGGCGCCGCGTTTCTCGCGGCGGCAGTCCTCGCGCTCGGCTGTCTTCTGATATTCTGGCTATCGACGCGAGAGCCCGCGGCCGAGCCCAGCGGAGTAGAGAGCGAAGCGGGACTCAGTGCGGCATAGGGAGCTTCTCAAGCTGTTCAGCTAACCGCCCACCTCTCGTTCCGTCGCAGTTCCTTCTGAGTTCACAGTCGGCGAATCCAGATGTTGCGGTATCGGACGGGATTTCCGTGATCCTGAAGGTGCAACGGCTCCTCGCCTGAGTGTGCGATGTATAGTGCCGGCCGGTCATTGTAGGTGAGGCCATAGATCTCAACGTTGTTCTGAATCAGAACGCCGTTGTGCAGCACCGTGACGCGCGCGCGATCGACAACCTTTCCCTGTTCGTCGAAACGGGGCGCGTGAAATACGATGTCGTATGTCTGCCATTCTCCCGGCTTGCGCGAGGCGTTCACGAGCGGTGCGTACTGCTTGTAAACCGAGCCCGCCTGCCCGTGGAAGTAGGTTTTGTTGTCGTAGGAGTCGAGCACCTGGACTTCGTATCTGTCCATCAGGAAGACGCCGCTGTTGCCGCGCTCCTGTCCCTCGCCCTTGACGACCGCCGGCGTCGCCCACTCGATGTGAAGCTGGACATCGCCGAACTTGTCCGTCGTGGTGATGTCACCTGCGCCGGGGGCGACTTCGACGTAGCCGTCTCTCACGTTCCATTTGGCGGGGCCTCCATCTTTGCCCCGCCAATGTGAGAGATCCCGTCCGTTGAAGAGCACGATCGCGTCCGATGGCGGATCCGCGCTGGTTTTTCCAGGCGTGATGATCGCCGGCTCCGTCTTCGGAGCCGGGAATGGACCCGGCTCCTGCGCCTGCGCTCCAGCGGCGGCGAGTGCGATGAGTACGAATGCCGTGACTGTTAGTCGCCCTACCATGGCAGTTGTGGTGACCGGTAGAAGTTGACGCCGAGATAGTTCCATCGCCGCTGGTGTGTCACGATACGGGTGCGGAAGCTCTCCCAGTTGCGTGATGCCTGTGGAGTCCACGCCAGTTCGGCTACGGCCGGCAGTCGTGGCATTAACAGGTACTCCACAGCGGCGATGTTGCGAAAACTCTCACTCCAGATAGGCGCTTCGACGCCGATGATGTCGCGCTCGCCCACTCCCTGCATGTAGGTCGCCGGATCCCAGTCGTACGCGTCTCGCACTTCGACGTACGCAGCCCAATGCTGCCCGAGCTCGGTCGCCGGAGTGTACTTCATGTCGAGATACACCTTTTTCGCGGGCGAAAGAATCAACTTCGAGCCGTACGCCACCGCCGCGGTAGCCGAATCGCTCTTCCATTGATGCGCGATGGTGGTGGGGTTGAGATGCGCCTTCGTGATCTCTTCCCAGCCGATCATCTTCTTCCCGTATTTGTTGACGATCGTCTGAACACGCTCGACGAACTTTACGTACTGCTCGGGCGTAAGCGTCTTCACCTCGTCGCCACCGATGTGAAAGTAGGGCCCAGGAGTCATTGCGCTGAGCTCGCGGATCACGTCGTCAACAAAAGCGTACGTCTCCTCTTTGTCCACGCAGAGCGAGCTCCAGCCGACGTCGGTTCCCGTATAGAGAGCTGGCGGTCGCTGGCTGCACGCCAGCTCCGGATAGCCGATGAGCGCGGCATTGATGTGGCTCGGCATGTCGATCTCCGGCACAATCAGGATGTACCGTGCCTGGGCGTAGCGCAGTATTTCCTGGTAATCCTGCTTGGTATAGAAGCCACCCGGTCCCCCTCCGACCTGCGTCAACGATCCCATCGCGGTCAGTTTCGGGCGCGAATCGATCTGTATCCGCCATCCCTGGTCGTCGGCCAGGTGCAAGTGCAGCGTGTTCAGCTTGTACAACGCGAGGATGTCGAGGTATTGCTCCACTTCTTTCACAGTGAAGAAGTGACGGCTGACGTCGAGCATCGCGCCGCGATAAGCGAAGCGTGGCTGATCTGCAATGGTGAGAGCGGGAATGTTCCAGTCGTAACGCTCCTGCCCCATCTCCGATTCGATGTCCGCGGGCAATAGTTGCCTGATGGTCTGGATGCCGCGGAACAA
>DASWBC010000089.1:0-4556 GCA_036390815.1 Gemmatimonadaceae bacterium | reverse complement strand
GGTACCGACGGGGACGATGAGGTTGGCCGGCCTCCGCAGTCCATGCCCCGACACCGTCACGATCCGCTCGATGAGTGGCAACCCGGTCTCGAAGACCTCGGCGATCGCCGACACGGAGCCGACGTTCTGCACCACGACGCCGACGGTGACGGGAAGTTTCCCCGACGGCACTTCGACGCCCGTGACAGCGTGGATGAGCATCTTCTCCGCGCCCTGCGGATACTTGACCGTGAGCGGAAGGATCGTCACATCGAGGTCCTTGGGCGCTGTACGGCGGAGCGCTTCGATGGCGTCGGGCTTGTTCAGCTCCACGCCGATCACGCATTTCTGGACACCCATGGCGCGCATCATCACGCGGATGCCGAAGTGCACACGATCTGGATACTCGACCATCGTCCGGTGGTCCGAAGTGAGGTACGGCTCGCACTCGGCGCCGTTTATTATGAGCGTGTGCACCGGATGATCCTTGGGCGGCGCCAACTTCACGTGCGTGGGAAAGGCGGCGCCGCCGAGTCCGACGACTCCCGCGTCCTGAACTGCTTTCACGACTTGCTGCGTTGTCAGGCCCTCCCAATGCGGGACGAGGCGGGGACGCGCGACCTGCGGCGCGAACCGGTCAACCTTGATGCGCACCGACTCGGCCATCGAGCCATCGGGGTGTGGCCACCAACCCACGTCCACCACCGTGCCGGCGGCGGACGCGTGGATCGGAACCGACATGAAGCCATCGGCTTCGCCGACTTTGTCGCCGCGTTCCACGTGATCGCCCACTTTTACGCAGAGCTTCGCCGGCTTTCCCGCGTGCTGCCGGAGCGGGAGCACCAGTTCGTCGGGATAGGGCATTCGCCGAATGGGGAGATGGCTGGTGAGTGCCTTCTCCTCGGGCGGATGAACGCCGTGACGAAATCCCGTTCTGAGATTCATCAGTTGAACTTCTCGGCGCGCTTCACCCACTTAGCGAGATCCTTTTCCTTCGGATTGACCGGTGAGCCTGGATGAATGATCGAAACCGGGCACCGCTCCGCCGCGATAACCAGCTGTTGGAACGTGCCGGCTTTGGGATCCTTCACGTACGCCTGCTTATCGCCGTTGTAAGCGAACATCTTGTTGTTGAGATTCGTGCACTCGTTGCAGGTCGTGCAGCGCGCGGAGTCGATGTACGCCTCGAGCGTCAGCGTTTCGTCACCAGCGACCGCTGTCGCGGCGACGACCGGTGCGGCAGAGGGCACTGCGGCAGCCGCGGCTGGTGCGGCAACCGGGACTGGTAGCGCTGACACCGTTGGTGCAAGAGGAATCGGCGGCACCACGGTTTTCGCGAGCGAGCCATTGCCCGACGACGGCTTCATCTGCGGCGGTTTCGTGACCGCCGGCAGTGACGCGAGCAGTTGGGTAACCGCCGTAGAGCTGCCGGCATTCTTGATCAGCCCTTCGGCCAGTCGTCGCGCGATTTGCGTCGGAAGATTCGCCTTCAGCTCCGCGATCTTCGCCTCGTAATCGACGCGCAGCGCATCCGCGCGCTGCTCGAACTCCGATTCCATCTGGCCCACGACGGTGTCGTGCACGGTCACCGGGATCTCGAGACCTGCGAGCTGCCGTAGCTGCGACCAGAACTGCTGCCGTTCGGCGGCGAGCTCGACCATTTCCGCCGAGACCTTCAGGCGCCGGAGCTTCCGGTCCTTGGTCAGCGCCCAGATGAAGGGAACGCGACCCTCACGATCGTCGGCGCTCGCCGCGAAGTACTCGTGGAAGAGCATCATCTCATCGGCCGACTGCGACGCAGGCAGCTCGGAGAAGTGCTGCTTGAACCTCACTTCGGTGGCCGCCCAGTCGGCGATGGTGACGGGTAGCTCCATCGTCTGCTCGGCGCCGTCATCATCCATGTACTTGAGCGAGTAGGATGGCCACGCATCGTTCGGTGATGGATTTCCCTCGAGGCTCAGACAATCGGCGAAGCTCGGTCCCCCGTCCGGATCGTAGGTGAGGAATGGGAACGCACGGCTCTCGAGTGCGAGACGCGCCGCGTGCTGCGACCAGTCGTCGGCGAGCCCATGCTCGACCGGACATGGCGTATAGACGTTGATCAGAACCGGGCGTCTCTTGTGGAGTCCCTTCAGCACGCCGGCAATGAGATGCGTTGCCGCAGCCTGCGATGTCTGGTGGACGTAGACGCCTCGATGCGCGATCGCAATCAGCGCCAATTCCTTCCGAACCTCCGTCTTGCCGTGCTGCGCCTTGCCGTAAGCGGACATGTCGGCCACCTGGCCGGTGAATCCCGAGGTGCAAGCCTGGCCACCGGTGTTCGAGTAGACCTGAGTGTCGAGCACTACCACACGAATCGGCTTTCCCGACGCGAGCAGGCGCGAGAGATTCTGAAGTCCGATGTCGAGCATCGCGCCGTCGCCGCCCATGGAGACGATCGGCGGACAGAGCGCGAATTCCTCGTCGGTGAACTGTTTCCAGTCGAGATTGCTGAGAGCCACTTCGTCCCTGGCGGCGTCGTATGTGCCCGCGGCAAGGAGCTCGGCGCGTCGCACCGCGACGAAGTTGTCCCCCATCTTGCGCATGTGCGCTTCGAATAGGCCGATCGCGATCGAAGGTGAATCCTGAAAGAGGTGATTCACCCACGGAAACGGATAAGGATTGTACGGATACGTGCTTCCCCATACCGAGGAGCACCCGGTGCTGTTCGCCATGCCGAGCGACGCGCGGCCATTACCGCTTGGTCCCTCGACGTAGCGCCACCTGAGGTCGCGTAGGTCGTGCAGCGCGGCGTTGAGCACCCGCAGACGCTCGGCCTTGGTTGCATCGACCGGCACGGCGACAGAGCCTTTCGCGGATGCTGCCGCGTCGAGGTCGGCGCCGGCCGACAGTAAGTCGCGTGCCTGCTGATCGAGCGTCTTGATCAGCGCGTCGAGTCGCGCCACGAGCTGCGTTACGTGCGGCTGCATCGACGCGTGAATCGCCGAAACGATCAGGTGCACGGCGGTCTTCTCGCCGCATCCCATGCACGCTCCGTCGCCGCCGACCATCGAGCGGTACGTGTCCTTCTTCAGCAGAAGCGACGAGAGGACGCCGATCCCTTCGTCGACATTCGATACGTTCACGTACTTGTCGTCGGTGTCGGGAAGCCGCTCCCAGAGACTCCAGTTGCGGCGCAGCTGGTCGAGCCCTGTCTCGGTCTGTTTTACGGTCACCAGCGCGCCATCGGGGCAGACGGCGACGCAGAGGTTGCAACCCTTGCACGCTTCAGGATTGACCGTGATCGAGAGCAGCCCACCGGCGCCTTTCGTCTTCGCCTCGACCGCGTCGTAGAACGGTTTGGCACGGGCGAGAGGAAACTCTATCAGTCGCTTATTCACGGCCTGGAATTCCGGCTCCGCGGCGGCCTTCCGTTCCGCGTCCCATCCGAGCTTGTCGGTGACGGCACGATACGACTGTGGCCACACATCGGCGAGCGGTGCGCCGGAATTCAGGTCAATGATCTTCCGCGCCTCGCGGGCCCAGTGTTTCGCGATCGGCCGGATGCGCTCCATCAGCAGTCCATTCACCGACGCATCGATTGCCGTGTTCAGCACGTCCTCGACGCTGTTCACGAGCCCCGGGATGGCCGAGTCCGGGCATTGCGTCCAGCACTGGCCGCAGCCGGTGCACTTCTCGGCGATGAAGTCGGGCACCTCGAGGCGCACACCACTCATGTCTCGAACCGCGCCGGTGGCAGCGGGAATTGCGCTGATCGCGGCGAATGGATCCGCGATTCCGTCCTGGCCCATCTGACAGACGGCGCACACCTGCTCCCAGAACCGGCCCGGGTTGCCGGGTCCCTGTTCGGCATTCGGCGAGTCCAGCATTATCGGCATGTGGGGCACCTTGCCCGGCTCGTCGACGGCGTCGCCTGCAACCGGCTCTACCGCGCGCACCTCGTCGAAACCGCGACGGATCACCCGCACGTTGTCCTCCACCACCTGCTCGCCCTTCGATCCGAATTTCTTCGCGAGCTGCTTGCGAATGCCCTCGAAGACGGACTTCTCACTGACGCCTTCGCGCGCGAGCAGCGGCGAGGTGGCGAAAAAGGCGCCCATGAAGGCAGCGCCCTGCATGCGGTATCGCAGCTCGATGTCGGATGCTTCCTTGCGCGCGATCGCGAACGCGTCGAGCACGTACAGCTTGATCTTCCGCTCGCGGATCGTCTGGCGCGCCCTGGCGGGCAACGTCTGCCAGAACGACTCCGGCGGGAGATCACTCTGGATCACGAACACGCCACCGTCGGCCAGTCCGTCGAGCGGATCGCTGTGGCGGAAGACGTTCGGGTCGGGCGAGAGCACGACATCGACGTGCCGGAGCTCGCAGTTGAGCCGGATCGGCTCGTGTGCGAATACGGCGTAGAACGTCGTTGGCTGGCCTTTCTTTTCCGAGCCGTACTTCGGGTTCGCCTTGATGTGCATCCCGAGCAGCTCGAACGCTGTCATCGCGAGGTTCTTCCCCATCGTGATTGCGCCCCATCCGCCCACGGAATGGATGCGCAACGCCGTGGAGCCCTGCGGCAGAAGATTCACATC
>DASWBC010000088.1:0-6572 GCA_036390815.1 Gemmatimonadaceae bacterium | reverse complement strand
CATGACCGTTCCCGTGCGCATCGACTTCAGCACCGATCTCCAGACTGCCGGCGCACCCATTCAAACCGGATTGTTTGGGACTGTCGAAATCATCGTCGGAGAAAAATTCGCCGTTCCCGTCGTCCCCGTGGCGGCTGTTCTGCGGGATGACATATCCGGCATCAATCGCGTTGCTCTCGTCACCCCAGCAGGGCTTACACACTGGGTAAACGTGACTACGGGGGCGACCCAGGGCGGCAACGTAGAAATCAAGTATCCTGCGTTGACGCCGGGACAGCGGGTCATCGTTTCCGGCCAGGTTGGTCTCCCAGAAGGTAGCAAGGTTCGCGAAGGCGCGGCCACGGTCGGCGCAATCCAGTGAAGTTTGTCGCCAACGCACGACAGCGAGCCACTGGCATCTACCTGTTGCTCGCAATCCTGGTAATCGCCGGCATTTACGAGGCAGTGGGCCTTCCGTCGGCGATCTTCCCTACCGTCACCTTCCCAACTGTGAAGGTGATCGCCGATGTCGGCGAAGAGCCGGCCGCTCAGATGATGCCGACGGTAACGCGAGTGCTCGAGGAAGCGATCCTTCGTGTGCCCGGCATCGTGCTGGTGCGATCCACAACGTCCCGGGGGTCAACCGAGATCTCAGCGGACTTCGACTGGGGCACCGACATGAAGGCGGCGCTCGACCGGGTGCAGGCGGAAACGCAACGCGTGAGGCCGGATCTGCCCCCTCAAACCAGGATCGACGCTGAATGGATGAACACCGCCATCTTCCCGATTCAGGGATACGCGCTCACATCTTCCAGTGAGACGCAAGCCCAGCTGTGGGATCTCGCCCAGTACACGCTCAAGCCCGCTATCGTCAGGATCCCCGGAGTATCCCAAGTCCAGATTCAAGGTGGGCGTCAGCGTGAGTTCCAGGTTCGCCTGAACTCTCAGGCGCTTGCCGGCCACTCCCTTGCCGCATCCGACGTGGTGCAGGCGATTCAGGCCAGCAACGACGTGGTGTCCACGGGCCTGAGCGAGCAGAATCACGAGCTCTATCTGACTCTGGTGACTGGACGAGTTACCGGGAAGGACGACCTCGCCAAGATCGCGGTTCCGGTTCCTGGCGGTCAGCCAGCTACGCTCTCCGACCTCGGCACGATAGTCGTGGCGGACGAAGTCTCTTACGTACGCACGACGGCAGATGGAAAGACGGCAGTACTCGTCAACATCGTGCGGCAGCCATCAGCAAATACTGTTGCGATCGCTGGCGCCGTTGACAAGATCTTTCGGGACCAGCCAGATATTTTGCCCAAGGATGTTCACTGGAGCAACTTCTACGATCAGGCATCGTTCGTCGCCGGCTCCGTAGGGGGAGCGCGTGATGCGATCATCATTGGAGTCGTGCTGGCTGCAGTGGTCCTGCTCCTGTTTCTGCGCAATGTTACGTTCACATTGATCGCCGTTGCGGCCATCCCACTGACGGTCGCAATCGTCGGTCTGGCACTGGGCGCAGTGGGTCAGACCATTAATCTGATGACCCTCGCCGGAGTCGCGGCCGCGCTCGGTCTGATCGCGGATGATTCAATCGTGGTTATCGAGAACATTGAAAGCCACCACGCGCGTGCGAGTTTGCGCCGAACGTCGGATCCGGAACTCCATCCAGACCTGGACGGCGAACTTCACGATGCGACCGCGACAGGTGCCAGTGAATTGGCACCGGCGCTTGTCGGCTCGAGCCTTTCAACAATCGTGATACTGCTTCCGTTCGTCCTCCTCTCCGGTGTCGTGGGTGCCTTCTTCAAACCGCTCGCGCTCACCATGGCGCTGGCGCTCGTGATTTCGTTGGTGATCGCACTGGTAGTCGTCCCGGTGTCGGTTGGCGTATTCCATCGGGACCGGCCGCCGACTGGAATCGCCTCGCAATCGCGACTGAAGCGAATGGCCCAAACAGCAGGACGGAATTTCGCATCAGTCCGTGAACGCCTTGCCCCCATGCTAAACCGCGGCAGCCGAGGTTACGGGCGGCTGGTCGACGTCTTCGTTGGACGTGGAAGCGCCGGCGTGGGGGTCATCGTTGCGTTGCTCGTCGTGGCTTACCTCCTATACGCACGCATCGGCACGGATTTCCTTCCCGCGATGGATGAGGGCTCGATCATTCTGGACTACTGGACGCCACCGGGAACTTCACTGACAGAGACAGACGCGATGCTACGTGAGGCGGAGCGCGTCATAGTTTCCAATCCAGCCGTCGCCAGCTATTCGCGCCGGACGGGAGAGCAGCTCGGATTCTTCATTACCGAGCCAAACCGTGGCGACTACGTCATCAAGCTCAAGCCAAAAAGGAAGAGGGACGATGTCGAGACGATCATGGACGACCTGCGAACTCGTATCGCCGCCGTTGAGCCGGCAATCAACACCGACTTCGGACAACTGCTCGAGGACAACATTGGCGATCTGACCGGTGGCACTCCTCAGCCGATCGACGTCAAGATCTTCGGAAGCGATCCCGCGATACTCGCCGCTAAGGCGGATGAAGCCGCACACATACTCGAAAAGATTTCAGGCGTGGAGGACGTTTTCAACGGACTCACGATCGCTGGTCCGGCGCTTCAGGTACGCGTCGATCCGGTGGCGGCGGCGCGCTTCGGGCTGAATACGCAGACTGTGGCCGCCGAAGTCGAGCCGGCCGTCACAGGGACGGTCGCTGGTCAGATAAGGATTGGCGATCGGATGTACGACCTTCGGGTATTGGCCGCTGATTCGACGCCGCTTCCCCAGTTGAAGATACGCGCGGGCGCGCCCTCATCCGCGTTGATTCCGCTCTCCACGGTCGCCACAGTCACGACCGGCACGCCGGAGACCGAAATCAATCGCGAGAACCTGAGGACGTATGTCGGAGTGACCGCGCGGCTGTCAGGCCGTGATCTGGGCGGAGCGATGGCGGACATCCGACAACGAATTGCTCGTGATTTGGCTCTCGCGCCCGGTATGTCGGTGGAGTACGGGGGACTCTATGAGCAGCAGCAAAAATCGTTCAGGGGACTTCTCTATGTCCTACTTGCTGGACTCTTGCTGGTTTCTGTGGTGGTCCTATTCGAATTCACCGACTGGCGGGCGCCAATTGTGACGGCTTTGTGCGCCGCCGCTGTGTTGGCCGGCGTTCTCGCGGCCCTGCTCCTCACCGGCATGACGCTCAACATCTCCAGCTACGTTGGCGCGATCATGATGGTCGGAATTGTGGGGGAGAACGCAATTTTCGTCATCCACGAAGCACAGCTTGGACTTCGAAGTGGAAAGTCTGCACGGGAGGCGTGGGCTGACTCCGCGCACCGACGGTTGCGACCCGTGGCTATGACGATCCTGGCCACGGCGTTCGCGCTAGCGCCTCTCGCGCTTGCGTTGGGAGAGGGGTCCCAGCTAATGCAGCCGCTCGCGATCGCAGTGATCGGAGGCTTCGTCCTGTCAGGCCCGATAGTCCTGCTGGTACTTCCAAGCTTGTATCACCTGCTGGACCCGCACGGCTTGCTCGGCCGCAACTGAAGTGTATTCCCCTCAGTCGCGACCGGGCCGTGCAGGATAGCTACTTGGTCTTCTTTTCCTTCGCTTCCTGAGCCGCTTCCTTCTTCTCGGCCTTGGGATTCTCATGCTGTTTCGCGACAACGGAGCCGTCCATCGCGTTGACGTTCACCTCGTCGATTCCAGTCTTGCCGGGGACGGTAATGTCATAGGAGTAGATCAGCTTTCCCTTCTCGCGCTCGAGCTCGCTGGACTTCACGGTGCCGTTCGGAACCTGCTTGAGTGCCGTGGCGCGCGCGGTCTCCTCTGAGATTTTAGCTTCCTTCTGGAGATCAGCCTGCGTCTCCGCCTTCTTCGCCTTGGTGTGGGACTTGGCCTTCGTCGTGGTCTGCGTCGCCGGCTTGGCGGTGGCCGGCTTGGCGGTGCTCTTGTAGGTGCCTTGCGCACCAGCGACGGTGGCACTTGCGGCGAGAGCAACTGCCAAGGCTATCACTTTGATCATGTTTCTTCCTCCATATGTTTGATTGCAGCCCGCGTGAGTCGCGGGAATCAGCTCATGGTCATCGTGTCAATCATACCTGCCAAAGCTGTCATCCTGATTACATAGTGTGCGCTCCGAGTCCGGCGATGTAGATTGGCGCCAATGCGAGTTCTTATTGTGGAAGACGATCCCGGGCTTGCGGCGATCATCAAGACCGGATTCGCCGAGCACGGGGTGCACATCGTTGCCGTCGCGAATTACGCCGACGGTAAAATAAAAGCGCTCCTGGGAAAGTTCGACGTCATCATTCTCGACGTCATGCTGCCGGGAGGGAACGGGTTCGATCTTTGCCGTGAGCTAAGAGCGCGCCAGGTGGCGACTCCGATACTGATGCTCACCGCGCGCGACACCGTCGACGACCGCGTCGCTGGTCTCGAAGTCGGGGCGGACGACTATCTCACGAAACCGTTCGCGTTCAGGGAGCTGCTGGCGCGGGTGAGAGCGCTTGCGAGGCGGCGCGGCGCTCCGCTGCCGGAGACGTTGAGGGTCTCGGACCTGGAGGTCGATCTCGAAGCGCAGCGCGTGCGGCGCGCCGGAAAGCAGATCGAGCTGACGGCGAAGGAGTTCCTGCTGCTGGAGTTTTTCGTGCTCCATAACGGAAAAGTGGTCGATCGGGCGGCGATCACCGCGCACGTGTGGGACGAGAACCACGACCCGTTCACCAACGTGCTGGAGGTGCTGGTGCGGCGCTTGCGCCGGAAGATCGACGACGATTTCCCGGTCAAATTGATCCAGACGGTGCGCGGCTCCGGATATCGTTTTGGCGATTGAAGCGAGCTCGTCGCGGCATGGGCTTCAACGCCTCGTAAGGCTACGGCTTCGTCTCACAATCTGGTACGTCGCGACTTTCGGGCTCATCATCGTCCTGCTCGGCGCGGGGTTGTTCGCGGTCATCAGCTACCAATTGTCGCAACAGCTCGATGGTTCCCTCAAGAGCGCTACGCTGGAGCTGGTGCGGGCCGCTCGCATCAGAGAGCTGGAAGAGGCGGGGGCGCGCGGCCGCGTAATCGATGCCGTCGACGAACTGAACATCCCTGATCGCGTTCTCTACCTGCTCGACGTTGACGGAAATCCGATAAAGCCGGCGAAGGTGGACAACTGGATTAGCCGGGCGGCGAAAAACGCGGGGAGAGTCGGCCAGATCACGATTCAGGACGAGCTCCCGGAGGACAAGACGCTCCGTCTGCACGCGCTGCGATTCAAGCTCGCATCGGGAAGACAGCTCGTCGCAGTAGCCGTGGCGGACCAGGTCGAGCTCGAAGACAGATACGCGGATCTCATCACTGCGTTCGTGGTGATCGCGTTCGCCGCCCTGTTTCTCGTCGCGGCCGGCGGCTTCTTTCTGGTTCGGAAATCGACAGCCCCGATCGAGCGGTCGATTGAACGCATGCGCAGCTTCATGGCCGACGCGGCGCATGAGCTGAAGACGCCAATCACCATCCTGAGGACGCGCGCGGAAGTCGCGTTGCAGCAGCCACGCGAAGCCGCGAACTACGTTTCGGCGCTTCGCGGGGTCGAAGCAGAAGCACGCCGGATAGGAGGAATCGTTGAGAGTCTGCTCGTCCTCGCGCGCGCCGATGCTGGTGAGCAGCAGATGGACACGGCACGGATCTTCCTTGACGATATTGCGCTCGATGCCGCCGGGGCGGCGCAAATCGTGGCCCGTCAAAAGAACGTCGAGGTCACGGTCGACCAGTTCGAGGAAGCGGCGATTCAGGGCGACCCCACTCTCGTTCGCCAGCTGATCATGATCGTGCTCGACAATGCGGTGAAGTTCACGGACGCGGGGGGACAAGTACACGTTCGGGTGTCGATGCGTGAGGGCGTCCCGACGTTTTCGGTGGAGGACACCGGGATCGGCATCAAGCAGGAGGAGCTGTCACGGGTTTTTCAGAGATTTTTTCGCGGGGAGACGGCGCGCAGCCGAACCGATGGGGCTGGCCTTGGCCTTTCGATCGCGAGTTGGATCGCGCGCGAGCACGGCGCCGATGTCTCACTGAGCTCGGAGCCGAACAAGGGGACGAAAGTGGTCGTGACCTTTCCGCGCGTGACGACCGGGGTGTAATCGCAGCGACAGGTGAAACGTCTAGTCTTCTCGGGAGTCAATTGCGACACACTTCTGCGACGAGGTTCGTGCAGACACTCAAGCTTCGACGAATCTCGCGTTATCGATGGCCGCTCGTGATTACAGCAACACTCGTGATGACGGCGGTTTTTTCGTTGACCCCCTTGGTGGATGTCGCGCATCCCGGGGCGCCGGTGTCCGCGAGTCTTCGCACACCGCTCGCCTACGACGCCGTCGCGCCATTCTCCAACGTCCTGGACGCGCTCACGCTTCTCTCCCCCGCCCAGTTTGCGGCGACGTTCGCGCTCTGCGCGGTCTCTTTTGTAGGCTTCTGGACTCATCGCCGTGCGCGTACACGCCGCGGCTTCAACGCCAAAGGACTCGTGAGAGCCGTACTCGTCTTTGTTGGCGCAACGGTGGCGGTCGCCGGCATCGGTCTCGTTGCTACGAGACCGATGGCATCACTGTCGCTTG
>DASWBC010000087.1:0-1832 GCA_036390815.1 Gemmatimonadaceae bacterium | reverse complement strand
CTATCGATATCGTCACCCCACGTGCCGCCTTTCTGCTGCGTGTCAGTGGACGGGTGCGGACATCTTTCCTGAGGTTCTCAAGATCGACGACGATTTCACGCGCCGACTGGTAACGCGCGCGCGGATCCTTCTGCATGCACTTACGAATCAGACGTTGGAACTCGTCCGGGATCTGGTGATTCCACTCGCCGATCGGTTTGGGCTCGTTGAAGAGAAGTTGCTCGAGCGTTTCGAGTGTCGTCTGGCCATGGAACGCCCTCTGGCCGGTGGCCATCTCGTAGAGCAATGAGCCCAGCGAAAAGATGTCGCTTCTCGGATCGACGTTTTCTCCGACCGCTTGTTCAGGGCTCATGTAGGGGGTTGTTCCGACCACCGTACCGGCGAAACTCTTGACGGCCGTGGAGTCGTCGCTCGGCTCGTCTTCAGCACGCGCCAGAATCTTGGCCAATCCGAAATCGAGGAGTTTCACCCCTGACTTTGTGATCATCACATTGGCTGGCTTCAGGTCGCGATGGACGATGCCGACAAGGTGAGCATTTTCGAGGGCCTCGGCGATCTCGATTCCCATCTGGATGAGTTCGTCGACGGGCAAGGCTCCACGCGCGATGCGCGCGGCGAGCGTCTCGCCCTCGACCAACTCCATGACGAAATAGGGCACGCCACTGTCCCAGCCGACGTCGTAGACCGCGCAGATGTGGGGATCATTGAGATGCGCGATCGCTTTCGCCTCGCGCTCGAAACGAATCCGCCGCTCGACGTCTGAAGCGAATTCCGGCGGAAGGACTTTGATGGCGACTTCGCGATCAAGCCGCGTGTCTCGTGCTCGCCAGACCCTCCCCATCCCGCCCGATCCGAGCGGCGCCACGATCTTGTATGGTCCGAGGCAGGCGCCAGTCGCGAGTGCCATGGCTGTCCGGGATGACAGCAAACGCTTAATCCCTCAGGGGCATCGCTCTCAGTGACGGGGGTCGCCACGAGATGTGACGACCGGTTCCACACGAACACTGTTTGATTCGAACCTGAGGGCGAACGGCACAAAATGGGGGTCGGCGACGAGCTTCTTGTCCAAATGGTGCGCGCCACTCCCGTTGGGGACGCCAAATCGATTCAATGAGTTACGCGATTCTCAAATGGCGCGGAACTTGGGGCCCGCCGCCTGACACCTTCTGCATTTCCGGACCATATCCGCCGGTCGGGAGGAACTTTGGTGTGTGATCGCCGGTGCGATTGTAGTGATACGACTCCGATTGCCACGCGAAAGTGTCGAGCTTCGGCGTGTCGTAGCCGATGCCAACCAGAATGAATTCGCGAAGATCGTTGCGCTCGCTGAGGTGGTCGGTGATGTTCCGTGCGATGAAAAAGGAGTAGTTGGCGTCCGGCAGGTAGACGACGGGGAACGTCTTTCCCGGTTGTCCGTATCCGTGCGGCAAGGAAACGTAGAGCGTGTACGTCACGCCGTTCGCTTTGGACGTCAAAGTGCGGACTTCCGTTCGGGCCGCGACGAGAGGTGCCGCGTCAGCCGCGATGGTGCTCATCGCCGCGGAGAGAAGCACGATCGCACTCGCTATGCACAGGAGTTGAACGGCCGGCTCCTGTGTGGCGAGGGAGATTTGCCGGCGCGTGAATTCCCATGATCGACGAAAGACTATCCGCGTCGATCGAACCCGGTTCGAGTCCGCTAGCGGCGAGGTGATGGTATCGTTCCAACCTCGACGTTCTCTCATGCGAGCACAGGCTCTCGCCGTCACGTTCGGTGCCTTGTCGGTCTTCGTGCCGCAGGCTGCGCAGAGTCACTTCGTTATGAGCCAGCCGCCGTCCTGGTTGTCGACGGA
>DASWBC010000086.1:0-4658 GCA_036390815.1 Gemmatimonadaceae bacterium | reverse complement strand
ATACTCTGGCGACATCGTGAAAGCGCTGGCGGCGGGCGCCTCCAGCGTGATGATGGGGTCAATGCTCGCGGGCACCGAGGAGAGTCCTGGTGAATCGCTCCTCCTCGAAGGTCGCCGCTTCAAGATGATTCGCGGCATGGGCAGTTTGTCCGCGATGCAGGATGGAAGCGCCGACCGATACTTTCAGGAAGGCGAGATGTCAGCCAAGAAGCTCGTACCCGAGGGAATCGAGGGGCGTGTTCCATACAAGGGAGCGGTGAGCGACGTGTTGTTCCAGATGGTGGGCGGCCTCCGCAGCGGCATGGGATACGTCGGGTGCGGAGACATCGAACAGCTCCGCACCGAATCGGAGTTCGTCCGGATCACCGCCGCCGGACTCCGCGAATCTCATCCCCACGACGTCACGATCACGCGCGAGTCGCCCAACTACTCGCTGTAGGTTTCCTTGACATTGCTTCACGCGTCAACACAACTTCTGACGCCCGTGCAGTGTCGAATGTTTCAGAGTCCCGGCGTCACACTACCCACGCTTCCGGAGTCTTTCTAATGGGCTTATGGACGAAGAAGAGCATCGCTGTCCTGCAGGCTGAGGCGGCGGGCGAATCCACGGAGCACTCGCTCCGACGCGCGCTCGGCGCGCTGAACCTCACGACGCTGGGCATTGGCGCAATCATCGGCGCCGGCATTTTCGTGTTGACCGGCACGGCCGCCGCGAAGTTCGCGGGCCCGGCAATCGTGCTCTCGTTTATTGTGTCCGGATTTGGATGCCTTTTCGCAGGCCTGTGCTACGCCGAGTTCGCGAGCATGATTCCGATCGCCGGGAGCGCTTACACGTACGGCTATGCGACCCTTGGTGAATTCGTGGCCTGGATCATTGGCTGGGACTTGATCCTCGAGTACCTGTTCGGCGCGTCGACCGTAGCAGTGGGCTGGTCCGGTTACTTCACGGCGTTCATGGCGCAGATGGGAATGAAAATGCCGACGGCATTCACCAGCTCGCCGTACTACTATGCGGACGCGAACGAATTCGACCCGGTTACGAAGGTCCTTATTCACCCGGCCGGCTTCTCGCACACGGGCGCGATCCTCAATCTACCCGCGATCATCCTCATCGCCCTGATGTCCACACTTCTCGTGATCGGGATCAAGGAATCGGCGCGCTTCAATAATTTCATCGTGATCCTCAAGCTCGCGATCGTGCTTCTGGTAATCGGGTTCGGCTTCATGTACGTGAACCAGGCAAACTGGCACCCGTTCATTCCGCCGAATACGGGCCAGTATGGCCACTACGGCTGGAGCGGTATTGTGCGAGGGGCGGCGGTCGTGTTCTTCGCCTATATAGGATTCGACGCGGTGTCTACCGCGGCGCAGGAGGCAAAAAATCCGCAGCGAGACATGCCAATAGGAATTCTCGGATCTCTCGCGATATGCACAGTGCTTTACATCCTGATGTCGCTCGTCATGACCGGATTGGCGCACTACACCGAGCTCGATGTTCCTCACCCGGTGTTCGTGGCAATCGAAAAAGCAGGCCCGGCGCTCGCCTGGCTTGGAGGGATAATCAACATCGGCGCGATTGCAGGACTCGCGTCCGTCGTGCTCGTAATGCTGATGGCGCAGCCCCGAATCTTCTATTCGATGGCGCGCGACGGGCTCCTCCCGCCGGTATTTGGGAAGGTCCATCCTCGCTTCAAGACTCCTTATATCACGACGATCCTGACTGGCATCGTCGCGGCCGTGGTCGCGGGACTCTTCCCGATCGGCCTCCTTGGCGAGCTCGTGTCGATTGGAACCCTGCTCGCCTTCGTAATCGTATGTGGCGGTATCATCATGCTCCGCTACAAGTCGCCGAACCTGGCGCGTCCGTTCCGCACGCCACTCGTGCCGCTGGTTCCGATTCTCGGAATCCTGATTTGCGGCTACATGATGACGAGCCTCCCGTGGGCGACGTGGGAGCGGCTCATTGTCTGGATGGCCATCGGGCTCGCGATCTATTTCTTCTACAGCAGATCGCACTCGAAGCTGGCCCGCGCGGAAGGCAGTGCTTGACCTTCTAAGCGTTCCCCAGCAGCGACGGGAGTCGATCGAGCGTCTCGCGCAGGAGCTCCGCGCGGGACGCTCTGTCGCAGTGTCTACCCACATCAATGCGGACGGCGACGGCTGCGGTTCCGAGACTGCGCTGTCGCGGCTGCTCGGCCAGATGGGAATCCGGTCGAAGATCGTCAATCCCACACCCTGGCCGGAGATGTACAAGTTCCTCCTCGGCGCTGATGTCAAGGACGCCAGCGACCAGGGCGCGAAGGGTCTCAAGGACGCCGATGTTCTCGTAGTGCTCGATATCTCCGATGTGAAGCGCCTTGGGGTATTGGCCGAGGCTGTTCGCAGGCTCACGATTCCCAAGCTCGTGATCGACCACCACCTGCCGAGCGACGAACCACCCAGCACCTTGATGGTGGCCGACACGACTGCGTGCGCGACGGGCGAGCTGATCTACGATTTCGCCACGGTTCTGGGCCTCAAGGTGACGCCCGACATCGCGCGGGCGTTGTACGTCGCGCTGCTCACCGACACCGGCGGATTCCGGTTCAGCAACACCACGGCGCGTTGCTTGAGCATCGCGGGGCAGCTGATCGCGTCGGGCGTCGAGCCGGAGGAGATGTACGGACGGCTCTACGCATCGATGCCGGTGGGAAGGCTGCACCTCCTGCGGGATGCGCTGGCGACCCTGGAGGTCGATCCCGAGTACGGAATCTCCTGGATCTCCGTCGCCGCCGGCGCCGCCGAGCAATACGGGCTCCGGTCGGAGGATCTGGAGGGTATCGCTGAGCATCCGCGCTCCATTGGCGGAACGCGGCTCGCGGTCTTCTTCCGCGATCTTGGCCACGACAAGGTGAAGGTTTCCTTGCGCAGCACCGGCGACGTCGACGTGAACAAGTTTGCCAAGCAATTCGCCGGCGGCGGTCATGCGCGAGCGGCTGGCGCCCTGATCGAAGGGAATCTCGAGTTCGTGCGCCGCAAGGTCATCGCCGCCGCCCGTGAATTCCTTAGCGCGGAGGACAGGGCCGGGGTCGCCTGAGCGCAAGCCCGTAGCAACCGCGCCGCGCGCCCTCTAACTTGCGCTCATGAGCGTTCTCCGCCGCAAACGATCTCGCCCGCAGAAAGATGTCGAGCACCACATCCGTCTCGAGCTCGTCGAGATTCTGCCGATTCTGAGAATCGAGCAGTGCGCGATCGAGCTCCAGTCATTCGATCCGGCAACAGGAACAGCCGTACTACTGCTCAGGGGCGGATGCGCGGAATGCGATTGCTCGCCCGCCACCTTCATTCAAGGCATCGAGACGCAGCTCAAGCTCAAGGTCTCCGAGCTGAGGGCCGTCCTCGCCACGGAAGAGTCGAGCGGGTGACCCTCAATCTTCAGGAGCGCGTAACGGATGCGCTTTCGCGCATCCGCAACAACCGCGTCGGTACCAACGTGCTCGAAGCAGAGATGATTCGTGACATTGCGACCACCACTGATGGCAAGGTGCGGTTGAGTCTCTTTCTCACCCCGGACGACGATGCCGCTGTCGTGCGGGAAGTCAGACAAACGCTTCAACAGGTTCCTGGCGTGACCGATGTTCGCGTCGACGTCAAAGACGCCTCGCAGTCGAGCAAGCCTGCCGCGCAGGCCGGCGTTGTTGGAGCGGCATCCACAGCCACGGCCGCGCCATCGGCCTACACGGCTGCTCCTGCCCCGAAGAGTCCCGCATCGCGTACGCTCCCCGTGATGGGACAGGAAACGCAGTCGCAGCGCGCCGCCGTCCCCGCGCCTACTCCCATCGCGTATCCGCACCTCGGCAAGGTCATCGCCATCTCCAGCGGCAAGGGAGGCGTTGGAAAATCCACCGTCGCCTCCAACCTGGCCATCGCCCTCGTCAAACAGGGCGCTCGAGTGGGGCTGATGGACGCGGACATATATGGACCGAACATCCCGCGCATGATGGGCGTCAACGCGCCGCCGCCGGTCGAGAACGAGAAGATCATTCCCCTCCAGGCGCACGGCGTCAAAATCATGAGCCTTGGATTCATGATCGAGCGCGACCAGCCGGCGATCTGGCGCGGGCCGATCATCATGAAGATCATCACCCAGTTTCTGCGCGACGTGCAGTGGGGCGAGCTGGATTACTTCCTCGTAGACATGCCGCCCGGTACCGGCGACGCGCAGCTATCGCTCGTGCAGGCGACAATGGTGCTCGGCGCGATCATCGTGACAACGCCGCAGGAGGTCGCGGCAGGTGACGCGCTGCGCGGCGCCAAGATGTTTCAGCGGGTGGCCGTGCCCGTGCTGGGTGTCGTCGAGAACATGAGCTACTTCATCTGCCCGCACTGCAGTGAAAAGCACAGGATCTTCGGCAGCGGGGGAGGGAAGCGACTCGCGGACGAGCTGGGCGTTCCTCTGCTCAGCGAGATTCCGTTTTTCGGAGGAGTCCTGGAAGGAGCCGATCGCGGCGAGCCGATCGTAGTCAGCGAGCCGACGACTCCGGCCGCGCAGGCGCTATTCGAGCTCGCTGGACGCCTGAAGGGGCTGGTCTAGACAGCTACCGCCGCGTGTTTCCTGGCCCTGGTGCGCCACCAGGATAGAATCACCGCGCCAAAGCCGGTAGCGACCGCGACGAACG
>DASWBC010000085.1:0-3045 GCA_036390815.1 Gemmatimonadaceae bacterium | reverse complement strand
GCCATCGCACAAGTGGCGTCCCTCGCCGCCGAGAACGGAATGCTCGGCGTGGAGAACATTGGAATTCCATTCGCGGTCGCCTACCGGTCTCCATGGTCGCTCGCTGTCTGGCCGTTCACGGTACTGGTCGCGCCCGCATATGCTCCGACTTTGCCGGCTTTCGCGTCATCGATTGCTGTCGCGCTTGTCATCGTCGCGATAGAAGCCACGCTCGTTTTCCAGGGGGACCCCGATTGGGATCGCATTGGAATCGCCCGCACGAGAGAGGAGAGACTGAGCGCGAGGCGAGCGAAGAAAAGGAACCGAGGGTCGGAGGGCTCGCTCTCGGAGCGTTACATCACTTCCTTCGCCTCCTTCGTTCAGCGGCCGGCTGCTGCGATCACGTGGAAGAATCTGATCGCGAGCAGACGCCTCCAGCCACTCGGACCGGGCGTCATAATGGCTATCGGCGTTCCGATTCTTCTCGGCGCGACTCTCCTCCCGGCGTTTCAGCAGATGACTTCATTCGCGCTCGGCATCGCCGGAGCCTGGGGCGGACTCCTGCTCTTCGCCGGACCGAACTTCGTGCGCAACGATCTCCGGTTCGATCTGCCGCGGCTCCGGCTGCTGCGCACTTATCCGCTCACGAGCCGGGAGATTTGCGCCGCTGAAATTGCCGCCAGCGTCACCATGCTCATGTTCCTTCAGCTCGTCCTCCTGACGCTCTCGACCGCCGCGCTGCTATTCAACCCTGTGATTCCAGTCGCGCCCGGACGCATGCTCGCCTACGCGCTCGCCATCGCGTGCGTCCTCCCGGGGTTGAACGCGCTCGGCATCTCGGGCCAGAACATCTTCGCGCTCGTCCTCCCAAAGTGGGCGACACTCGGCACGAAGCGTCCCACCCGATCGACGAATCCGGGGCAATACTACTTTGCGCTGCTTGTCTCGCTGGTCGTCCTTGTAGTCTCGATGATCGGTCCGGCGATTGCCGCCGCCGTAGTCGCGACCCTCGCGTCGCCCCTCGGCACCTCGTTCGCGATCATCTCGGGCGCGATCGTCGCCGGTGCGGTTGCGCTCGGTGAGGCGGCGCTGGTTCTGCGCTGGATGGCGAAACTCTTCGACCGCGTGGACCTGGCATCGGTTACCGGCGACTGACCTTTGACAAACCAGATCCCGACCCTACTTTCTTAGTCCCACCAAAACAAGGACGAGCGATGCCGCAATTCCTCATCGAGCGCCAGATCCCCGGCGCGGGCAAGCTGTCGAGTGACGAGCTCAAGGCGATCTCCCAGAAATCATGTGGCGTCATCCGCGACATGAATCGCGCCGGCAAGGACGTGCAATGGGTCCAGAGCTATGTCACGGGCGACAAGATCTATTGCGTCTATAATGCAGTGAACGCCAAGGCGGTAAAGGAACACGCGGACACGGGAGGATTCCCGGCGAACAGCATCATGCCTGTGGTGCGCATGATCAGCCCGATCACCGCCGAGACTGGCTGAGCGCGCGCGGGCGCTCCGTGCCCCTGACACGGAGATAGCCGTTGACGATCCGGGACAGCTCGGTGGCTGTCTCCGGAACGTGGGACAAAAAGTCGCCGCTCGAGATTCCGCCGCCTTCCTCTGACAGAACCGCGTTCTCGAGCGCGTGCGCGATCAGCATCACGACGAACCGGATCGCGCGCTCGGGATAAGGATGGCCGATGTCCGCCCGGCGATCACGAAGCAAGCGCTCGAACAGCCCGAGACTCTGGAGCCTCAGCTCCTCGGCGTGCGCCCTGAACTTGGCGTCCGAGTGTGTATTGGCGTATAGGAGAAGCGCCCGAATCAGCGAGCGGCGGCTCCGGTAGCCCTCGATCATCCCCGTCACCAGCGTCGAAAGCACCTCGGTGGTCGGAATTCCCTCCCACTTGGCAGGGTCGAGCGCGAACTCGTTCGACGCGAGCGCGTCCGAGAAGAAGCGCTCGTACACCGCCCGGAAGAGCGAATCCTTGTCTGGGAATCTTTTGTAGAGATTCCCGACCGACATGCCGGCCCGGGCGGCAATGACTGGAACGGTCGCGCTCTCGAGTCCCGCGGATTCGAGGGTTCGCTCCGCCGCATTGAGCAAACGCTCGAGGGTGTTTCGACCCCGCTCCTGGACCGTAGGCAGCGGCTCATACGCAGCCCGCGGACGTCTTGGGACAGGCGATTCGCCGACAGAGTGGCTCATAAGTGAATTATAGTTCACCGTAAGGTGAATTGCAATTCATCTTATCGAGTGACTGGGTAAATCCTTATGCCGTGGGCCTTTGGCGCTTAGGGGCGGCCGGCGCCAGTGGTTAGAGGGCGGGTTATGCCAGTATGAAAGCGCCGAGCGATCAGCTGCAAGGCAGAGAGCCCCCTGCTCCCGTTTTGTAGATGCCAGGCCTTACTCGCGACCTGTCCCGTGCCTCTCGTCGCTTCCCATGCGGTGAGCAGCCAACGCCCACCCCGGCGCACGTACACCTCGGTAAACCGGATGGCGAAGGTCGATACCCCGGACACGCTGCGCACCCGCATCTGCGCCCGCCCGGTCGCCAGCGCCAGCCCCTCGTACACCCGTACCCGCACCTCGCTCGGCGCGATCGACTCGTAGACCAGCGTCTGCTTCTTGATCATGTCGATGAACTGCTGCCTCGACTGGAGATCGCCGCCGGTGTGGATGTAGTCCAGCTCGTCATCCAGCAACGTGTCGAGCGAGGCTACGTCCTGCTTCATCATCGCCTCGAACCGCTGGCGTTCCGCCTGGCGCACTTCGCTCTCGGCCGTGAGGCGCCGGATCGCGCGAGTGGCCGGATGGGTGCACGCGCAGACGAAAACCAGCAAGGAAACCCGTGCGGCCGAGCGCGCGAGTAAGGGTCTTGTCGACACTACCTGCCTCCAAGTTTTGCCAGAGCAGCCCTTATCAATTCTGTCGCGGCCTTGCCGCCTCCGCCAGCGTCGAGTGCCGCCCGGACGCCTTTCTCCGCATCGGAGCTCGAGTACCCCAGCGAAACCAGCGCTCGCAGAGCATCGTCCGCGGCCGCGCTCGCCGGAGCGGCCGATG
>DASWBC010000084.1:0-8123 GCA_036390815.1 Gemmatimonadaceae bacterium | reverse complement strand
GCGGACAGGAAACGCCGCGAGCGCGGCGGGATGTCCCTCATACATGTGGAATCGCCCGCTCAGCGCGACGACATCACGCCCGCCCAGTGAGCCGACGATGACAGCGCCTTCGTGTCCCGCAACCGTTGCCTCGGGAAAGCCGGGAATGTCGCCGAACGGAATGCGTGCCGCATCACCAATGGAATTCGCCAGCCCGCCCAGCCCCGAGCCCAGTATGATCCCGAGCTTTGGCTGCTGCGATTCGGCGCGTATCCGAATCGCGGCGGCAGCTTTGATCGCGGCCTCAGTCGAGTATTCGCTCTTCATTCGTCCGGCCCGATCAACTGTTCGATCTTGTCCGACACTTCCTCGATCAGCATGAGGCGCTCCTCCCACGGAAGAAATGCGCTTTCGAAGCCGTTGAGCGCAATGCCCGCCAGCTCTTCCACTGTGAGGTCGAGGTGCTCCGCCGCAAAGACGTATTCGTCCGTAAGCGTAGTCGCGCTCATCAGACGGTTGTCGGTGTTGAGCGTGACGTTGAGACCGCGGTCGAAGTACTCGCGGAAGGGATGCGTCGCGTATGAATCGGCGACACGCGTCTGCACGTTGCTGGTGAGACAGACCTCGAGCGCGATCCGTCGATCGTTCACGTACTGAGTCAGATCCGCATCCTCTATGAGCCGCGTTCCGTGGCCGATGCGGTTTGCCCCGCACACGTGCACGGCCTCCCGCACCGACTCGGCCCCATCGCCTTCACCGGCGTGAACCGTGACTGCGAGATTGTGCTCGCGGGCGTACCTGAACGCCTCGACGTGGCGCGCCGCCGGATTTCCCATCTCCCCTCCGGCCAGGTCGAACGCCACCACGCCGTCGTTCCTGAACTCGACGGCGAGCCTGGCCATCTCGAGCGAGCTTTCGGGCGGCAATTGGCGCAACGCACAGATTATGAACCGCGCCGTGATGTCGAAGTCTTTCTCGGCGCGACGAAGGCCTCGCAAAGGGGCCTCGACTGCCTGCACGAGAGTGAGTCCCTGAACGACGTTCAGGAGCGGAGCATTGCGCACCTCGATGTAACGCACACCGTCTTCTACTGCATCCTCGGCCAGCTCGTAGGCGATGCGCTCGAGGGCTTCCTCGCTTTGCATGACGGATATCGTCACGTCGAAGCGCCGCAGGTAATCGTCGAGGCTCTCGGCGTCATCCACCCTCATGAATTCCGCCAGTTCCTCCGAAGTGTGCCTCGGCAGCTGGACCCGATGCTCCCGCGCCAGATCCAGAAGCGTTGACGGCCGGAGCGAGCCATCGAGATGGCAATGAAGCTCCGCCTTGGGAAGCTGGCGGAGCTTGTTAGAAAAAATTGAAAGTGGCATTACAATGGGTTGAAGTCCTGGTCGTCGCCGGTCGTCTGTCGAGCGCGAACGATGCGAAAAATCGCGCCGTTGTGCACGGGGGTGTTGTTGGCAGTCACAATTCCGCGGCTGTCGGTGATCAACCGCTCGCCGCTGCGAACCGCCACGGCCTGCATTTCATCCCAGGATTCGACCGCCTCGAGCGCCGTCGCCGCAGCGTCGACATCGACCGGGCGGCCATTGATGTAGATGCGGACGGTATCGCTCACGGCGAGATGGGAACGATGCGCACTTCCGGCGGCGCAGTGATCGGCTCCGGCAGCGTTTTCAGATAATCGATAAGGGCGTCGAGGTCTACGATGTTGAGCGGCTTCGATGCAGTAGCGCGCCCGCCAGCGTTGTACCCTTCTCCGCCGGTCGCGAGGAAATCGTTGACGATTACATCGTACGTCTTGGTATCGGAGAGAGGGGAGTTGTCGACCATCGTCGCCGAGACTATGCGGGATCCCTTTGCGCGGGACGGGTCGTACTTGATGGTCAACCCGCTGACGTGATCATCGACCGAATTCCTGGCGACCATGGCCTCAAGCAATCCCCGCAGCTGGGAACCGGTCATGGTGAGAGCGTACAGCGTATTTCCGAAGGGCTGGATCTCGAACAGCGATCCGTACGTTGCGTCGCCCGCACGGAGCTCGGTGCGGATTCCCCCGTTGTTCATGATCGCGACATCGCCCTTCCCCGCCCAACGCTGCGCATCGGCGATGAGATTGCCGAGTGGATATTGGGAACCCTGACGTGGGAGCGTTGTCGGAATGGTCGCGACGTGACGGCTCACGAGCGGGGCGACACGCGCCACCGCCTTGCGAACGATTGAATCGATCGCGGGCGCAGGCTGAATCGTGTCCGTGGCCAGCTCGCGCACCTGGTGCCGCACGGACAGGCCCGCGCTCCTGCCGATCGGCAGATCGAGGACGTCGATTGCGCGCCCGCTCGAGCGCGCCTGCACTATTGGGATTCCATTCACCTCGGTGTTGACGAGGGTGTGGGTGTGTCCGCTCACGATGGCGTCGACCTTGGTCGTGAGCTTCCGCGCGAGGTCGATGATCTCTCCGCCACAGTCGGTGGCTCCGTCCCTGCTGCAGCTCGCTCCGGCATGTGCGATCACCACCACGAAATTGGCTCCGCGCTTTCTGAGCGCGGTTCCAATGCTGTCCACGATCGGCGCAGGGTCGTCGAATCGCAGCCCTACGACATTGCCCGCGCGAGTGGACGTCGGAGTGGAGACGGTCGATACCCCGATGATTCCTACGCGCGCGGCGCCCCGCTTTACGATCGTGTCGTTGCGGATCCATTTCACGTCGCGACCGTCCGTGTATCGAACGTTGGCGCCGAAGATTCCGTACCTCGCCTGCCGCATGCGGGCGCGGAGCGAGTCGGTTCCCCAATCGAACTCGTGGTTGCCAAGCGCGGCCGCGGCGTAGCCCATCCTATTGTAGTATTCCACCACCGGCCGGCCATACGCGAGGTTGGAGGCAGGTGTGCCCTGGAACATGTCGCCGGCATCCAGCAAAAGAGTCTCGCAGCGCGGAGCGCATTCGTGGCGGGCACGGTCGATCGCCGCCGCGACATAGGCAGCGCCACCGCGGCGGACGCCGTTCGCATCCGGCCGAGGCTCGAGCGCGCCATGGAAGTCGTTGGTTGCGATGATGCGAAGGAAACGGGTTCCGGCCGGGAAGGGCGGCTGTGACGCAGGAACGATGGTCGCGGAGGCCGGAACGCGACTCGCCGGCGGCACGGTCGCAGCATCGACACCTCCTCCCGAAACGAGCCTCCAATTGGCAGTGAAGTAATCGGCCTGCCTGAGCACGTTTCGCTGCTTCACTTCGTCGATGAGGAGTTGGCGGATTTCCTGCTGCTTGTCGTAGACCACCGGCGCGCCGCTCAGCATTGCGTAACCGCCGCCGCCCGTCTGCCGGTAGTTGTTGAGTGCCATCGTAAACGAATCAGTGTCGCGGACCGACACTCCCTTGTAGTCGAGCCGCGTGATCCTCGATCCGACCGGTCGCGACACATCCATCACGTAATCAACGCCGGACACGATGTCGAAGTTGTAGCCCGGAATCTGTGGATCCGTCTCGAGGGGAGCGCTCGCGGACCCGCGGGTTCGATAGTACCTGCTACTGAACTCGAGATAATCGCGGAGCTGTTTACCGCTGATCCTGACCGCACGGAGCGTGTTGTCGTAAGGATAGAGCTGCGCAACCTGCGCGATGGTGATGGGGCCTGGCCCCATGACGACTTCGGTGGAGAAGGCCGCCGTCGATGCGAGATCGCTGCCCGCCGCTTTTTTCTCCGTCTCGAGAATGAAGTCGATGAGTGGCGTGTCCTTGAATCGCGCCGAGTCCGCGCTCCAGCGCTCGGATGTAGATCCGATAGGTGTCGTCACGTAAGCCACGGTCTCGCGGTGAATTGCGTCTGTCGCGGCAAGGACGGCCGCGTTCTCGGCGTGTCCGACCGACTGGACGATGTCATTCCTCTTCTCGCTGACGATCCACCGGCCACCCGATCTCGACACCACGAGATGTGCGACGCCGACGCTCGTTGCCCAGTTCTTTGGCTGAATGAGGAGCGTCTGGCCGATGGTGGTGCCAGGATTCTCCTTGTGCGAGTGCCCGTAGAGCACGAGGTCGATTCCCGGCACCTCGCTGGCGACCCTCGCAGCGACGTTCTCGCTTGGCACGCCCGTGGTCAGAGTGTCATAGCTCGACGGCTCGTTGAGGCCTGAGTGCACGGTCACGAGCACAATGTCCGCGCCAGCCGCGCGAGTCTCCTGAACAGATTGTCTCACTGCGGCCACTATATCGCCAAAGCGCAGGCGGCCTTTGATGTTCTCGGCATCCCACAAGGTGACGCCGGGCGTCGTCGCGCCCACGATCCCAACTTTCAGACCCGCACGCTCGATGATCGCCCACGGACGATATGCGTGTACTCCCTCGGGATCGAGCCGGTAAGTGTTGGCGGAAAGAAATGGGAATTTTGCCTGACGCACAGCTGAGTCGAGGTAGGGAACGCCGTAGTTGTATTCATGATTTCCGATTGCCGAGGCGTCGTACTGCATCGCATTCATCGCGGCGATGATCGGGTCCGTCCGATCGCGGGAGACTCTGGCAGCCACGTATGCCAGCGGATTCCCCTGGAGCAGGTCCCCCGCGTCGAGCAGGATCACGCGACCCGGATTGGCGGCGCGAACCGAATCCACGATCGTGGCCGCCCGCGACAAGCCGCGCCCCGCGTCGACCTGGTTGCCGTAGTAGTCCCAGGCCCTGAGCCGTCCGTGAACGTCGGTCGTAGTGGCGATGACGAGATCGACGGGTTCCGTCGAGCGCGGCAGCTGCGCCGGGGCGCAGGCCAGGGTCGGCAGCAGAATGAAGTTAAGTGCTCGAAAAGTCATCTCTTCTGAAAGCCTTTTCACCGGGTGAATTGCAAAGCTAGCGGCGCGGTGACGGGCGAGGGAGTGCAACGTTATCGTAACGTGTTCGTGACAGACGGCGAGTTGACGCCGCGTCGGGAGTTCAGACAACTTCCACGCGTGACCGAACAGAGCGTTGCCTTGGAGCGCGTCCTGGTCGTTGACGACGAGCCCGACATCGTTGCGTTGGTGGCGTATCACCTCGCCAAATCGGGCTACTCGGTGTCGACGGCGACGAGCGGGCCCGAAGGGCTTGCCGCCGCCCGACGGGACAAGCCATCGATAGTCGTCCTCGACCTCATGCTCCCCGGCCTCTCGGGACTCGAGGTGATGGAAGAGCTTCGCTCCGACAGCGCGACTTCTCGCATAGCGGTGTTGATGCTCACGGCCCGCCGGGAAGAGAGCGACCGCATAAAGGGTCTTACACTTGGCGCCGACGACTACCTGACCAAGCCGTTCAGTCCGCAGGAGCTGGTGCTGCGCGTCGCCGCGATTCTCAGACGAGTGAAGGCCGGACGCGAGGAGTCGGAAGACGTCAAGCAGATTGGACCCCTGAAGATCGAAACCACCGCGCACCGCGTCACTGTAGATGGTCGCGAGATCGATCTGACTCCTACGGAGTTCAAGCTTCTCCTGCTGCTCGCCGAGCGAAAGGGCAGAGTGCAGCCGCGCAATCTGCTGCTCGAGACCGTCTGGGAAGCAGCGCCCGACATTCAGACACGGACCGTAGACATGCACGTGCAGCGTCTCCGTGCCAAGCTTGGCCCAGCCGGTGATCTGATCGAAACAGTGCGCGGTTTCGGCTATCGCATTCGAAACGTCAGCGAGCGATCGTGAAGCTGGCGCACCGACTGCTTCTCCAGTCTCTCGCGATCATCGCTGTAATGGTGATCTCGGTCGTCGTCATAATCGATATTCAGTTGCACGCGAGCATCACCGAGCAGACGGTTCACGACCTGGCTGGGGAGGCGAGACTCGTGGCGACCGAGTGGAGGTCGGGCGTGGATCCCGACTCGCTGGCGGATGAAGCGGGTGTCGCCACCGGACACAGGATCACCCTGATAGATTCCACCGGACACGTTCTCGGTGATTCGGAGTTCGACGGGCCTGCCCTTCAGGGGCTGGAAAACCACAGCCATCGCCCGGAAGTAATCGATGCCCGGAAGAACGGGGTCGGTTCGGTCCGGCGCATGAGCCCTTCGACCGGCGAAGAGCAGCTCTACGTCGCCGTCAAGGCGCCACGGGGCGTCGCCCGCGTCTCTGTGACGACTGTGGCAGTCGAGGAAATCTTCGCGAGAGCCCGAAACGGAGTTCTCGTGGCCGGGCTCATCTCCTTCATCCTGGCCGCCATTCTCGCTGTGCTTTTCTCCCGTGCCGTCTCGAAACCGATTGTCGACCTGAGCAACGTCGCGCGTTCACTCGCCGCGGGCGAACGAAAGCGGCACCCGGCGCTCGCCGCGCCAGGCGAGGTTGGAGATCTCGCCGACGCTGTCCACCGCCTGGCGGAACAGCTCGAAGCGCGGATATCAGCACTCGCGGCGGAGCAATCAATACTCTCCGCGCTGGTCGAAACTCTGAACGAGGGCGTGATAGCCATTTCTCGGTCGCGCGAAGTCGTGCGCATCAACGACACAGGACGCCGTCTTCTTTCAATCGCGCGGGCCATTCCATTCGAGATCGACTTCCTGCCGCGTGACGCGACGTTGCGAAGCGCGATATCGCTCGCCCTGAGCGGGACGGAGACCGAGCCGGAAGAGATAGTCATCGGTGACACGACGCTCTCCCTGACCGCGCGTCCTCTCGTGAATGGCGGCGCCGTCGTTGCGCTTTTCGACCTCACGCCCCTCCGGAAACTCGAAACCGTCAGGAGAGATTTTGTGGCCAACGTCTCCCACGAGCTTCGCACTCCCCTCACCATCATCGGCGGTTTCGCAGAGACGCTTCAGGATCGTGACGTGCCGCCCAAAATGCGGGCCGAATTTGCAAGAACGATCTTTACCAACACTCAGCGCATGCAGCGGATCGTCGACGAGCTGCTGGACCTCTCCCGGATCGAGACCGGACACTGGAAGCCACGTCCGGAGCCGATACGCATCGCAGACCTCGCAGCTGAGGTTCTCGGGCGAGTTGCGGCCAGCGCGAAGGCGAAGGGCGTGACGCTCGACACCGCGGTCGATGCGCGCGCGCAAACGATTTACGCGGATCGGACCGCGCTGGAGCAGATCCTTCTCAACCTCGTGGAAAACGCGATGAGGCACACAAACGAAGGAGGGCGCATCACGATCCGGACTCTGCGTGAAGGCGACGGGATCTCATTGTCCGTTGGGGATACGGGGAGCGGCATTGCACCCGAGCACCTGCCGAGAATCTTCGAACGCTTCTACCGCGCCGACAGCGGCCGCTCGCGCGAGGCCGGTGGAACCGGACTCGGCCTCGCAATTGTCAGGCATCTCGTCCAGGCCCACGGAGGTAGCGTCCAGGCGGAGAGCGTCGTGGGCGCCGGCACCACAATTAGAATTTTCTTCCCTGACGGAGCAACCGCGGCTCAATCGTGACAATTCCTTTACCTGCGGTGTGACTGTCCGTGACGTGCCTGAGAGAGTTTTTAGCGCGACAAACTTCCTCTCACGGAGTCACAAGTGATCAAAACGGTTCGCAGCATTGCTGTCGCCCTGTCGGCGGCGGCGCTTCTCTCAGGTGGTGTTGCATCAGCACAATCGGTAGATCTGACCGGAGCAGGCGCGACGTTCCCGTATCCCATTTACTCGAAGTGGTTCTCGGATTATGCACAGAGCACCGGCGTCAAGATCAACTACCAGTCGATCGGCTCCGGCGGCGGCATCAGACAGCTATCTGAACAGACCGTCGATTTCGGCGCCTCCGACGGTCCGATGAGCGACCAGGAGCTCGCCAGCGCTAAAGGCGGTGCAGTACTCCATTTCCCGACCGTGATGGGCGCCGTCGTCATCACATACAACGTTCCGGGTCTGAACCGCCCGCTCAACCTGACCGGCAATGCGATCGCAGATATCTTCGCCGGGAAGATCACCAAGTGGAATGATGCGCAGATTGTCGCACAAAACCGCGGGGTGGCTCTTCCCAACTCTGACATTCTCGTCGTCCACCGCTCGGACGGCAGCGGCACCACCTATATCTTCAGCGATTATCTCTCCGCGGTGAGTCCGTCCTGGTCGAACTCGCTGGGCAAGGGCAAAGAGATCAAGTGGCCCGTCGGTCTTGGTGGAAAGGGCAACGAAGGCGTCGCCGGTCAGGTGAAGCAGACGCCCGGTTCGATTGGCTACGTCGAGCTGGCATTTGCAAAGCAG
>DASWBC010000083.1:0-2003 GCA_036390815.1 Gemmatimonadaceae bacterium | reverse complement strand
CGTTGAGGTTCCGATCGTCGTCGTGCGCCGCGATTTCACGGTCGCTTGCTTCAATAAGGCCGCGGCGGATGTGCTTGGCCTTTCGCCATTGGACATCGGTCGAGCCTCTCGCGATATCGCGGTGCTCGCCGGCTGCCCACGCTTGGAACAGCAATGCGCCCAGGTCATCGCCGGTGGACTGGAATCGCGGGTCGATCTGCGTGACGGGGACAGGTGGTTCGTCGTTCGGATCTCCCGCTATACAGGAAGCGATCGGCAGGTCACCGGCACCGTGTTGACCTTCACTGATGTAACTGCGTTCCGTGCAAGCATCAACAACGCCCTCTACGAACGCGAGTGCACGAAAGCGATCTTCAACACGGTCCGCGACCCGTTGGTCGTGCTGAGCGCCGGTCAGCGGATCCAGTCGGGCAATCGTGCCTTCTACACGATGTTCGAGGTCTCGCGCGATGAAGCGGACGGCGTCCCGCTCGACGAGCTCGGGAATGGCGCCTTCGAAGCTGCCGCGTTGTGTGAGCAGCTCGAAGAGATGCTTGCCGGCGGTCATGCGTTGCGCCCCATTGAGGTGGACGACGTCGCTACGGCAAACGGTCAGCGGGCGCTGACCCTTGACGCGCACCCATTGTCGCTCCCAGGGCATTCCGAGCGAAGGGTTCTGGTCACGTTCCACGACATCACGGAACTCAAACTTGCTGAAGCGGCTAAGGACCTGCGTTCGCAGGAAGAGTTGCGCCGCAGCGAGGCATTTCTGGCAAGGGGGCAACGCCTGAGCTTGACCGGCAGCTTTTCTTGGAAGGTCGCGACCGACGCAATCGCGTGGTCAGATCAGCTCTACCGTATCTATGAGCTTGAGATCGGCGCGACGGTGACGCTCGACCTGCTTCGCGCTCGCGTCCATCCGGACGACGTTGGCTTGCTGGACAAAGTGATCGATAAGGCACGCGACGGCGGGGAGGACTTCGAATCGCAGTATCGATTAGTGATGCCCGATCACTCCACGAAGTATTTGCATGCAGTTGTGCATGCGACGCGGGATCAGGATGGTCAACTGGAGTACATCGGGGCGGTTCAGGACGTGACGGCGCGCCGGACGTCGGAAGAGGCTCTCGCCAGCGCCAGATCAAGGCTTGCGACGGTTGCCAGAGTAACGAGTCTCGGGGTGCTGACGGCCTCGATCGCACATGAGGTCAATCAGCCGCTCGCGGGCATCATCACCAACGCCGGCACATGCCTGCGAATGTTGGATTCCAGCCGTCCGGACGTGGAGGGCGCACGCGAAACGGCGAGGCGGACCATCCGCGATGGCAACCGTGCCGCGGATGTGATCGCACGGTTACGGGCACTGTTCGGCAAGGAAGACTTGACGCTCGAAGCGCTGGATTTGAACGAGGTCACGCGAGAGGTCATAGCCCTTTCCTTGAGCGACCTGCAGAGCGCCCAGGTGGCGCGTCAGTTGGAGCTCGCTGAGGATCTCCCCACCGTCACCGGCGATCGGATCCAGCTTCAACAGGTCATCCTGAACCTCCTGCGCAATGCCTCGGACGCGATGCTTGACGTGCACGATCGCCCGCGGCGATTGCTGATCAAAACCGCGCGGGAGGACAGCGATCGTGTGTGTGTGAGCGTGCGGGATGCCGGCGTGGGAATCGATCCGCAGGGCATGAACAAGCTGCTTGACGCCTTCTACACGACGAAGAGTGATGGCATGGGTCTGGGGCTTTCCGTCAGCCGGGCCATCATCGAGCGACATCAAGGCCGCCTCTGGGCCGAGCCGAACGATGGTCCGGGTGCCACCTTCTCGTTTTCCATTCCCGGCCGTGCAGAGTCCGCGATGGACGCCGCGCTCCTGTTGAGTCACTCATGATGGGCAAGCGTTCACTCGTGTCGGTCGTCGATGACGACGAGTCCGTGCGCGAGTCGCTGCCCGACTTGCTCAGGGAGCTCGGGTTTGCGGTCCAGGCGTTCTCGTCGGCGGAGGAGTTTCTGGCGTCCGACTTCGTGGG
>DASWBC010000082.1:0-4906 GCA_036390815.1 Gemmatimonadaceae bacterium | reverse complement strand
CGATGTGCGAGGGCTTTCTGTTCGCGAGGCGGTGCGCGCGCTGCATCACGCCGGGTTCCGTGTGAAACTTCTTGCCGCGTCACCGGGTGGAACGTTACCCACAGCCGGAACCATGGCGGCGCCAGGCACACTCGTTCAGCTCAGCCGCCCACTCGAATGAAAGTGAGCGTCCAGGCAATAAAAACCGCGCTGGCCGCGCGCGGTTTGCTGGTCGGCGTCAGGGGGGAGATTCCGGAGTACGCGAGCGGAATTTCCGACGACAGCCGCAAGGTTGCCCGGGGAGATCTCTTTATCGCCGTCAAAGGCTGGAGCAGCGACGGCCACGATTTTCTCGACGCGGCCTCACTGCGCGGAGCCGCCGTTGCCATGGTCGAGGATCCATCCCGAACCACGCTGCCGTCGCTCGTTGTGCGGGAAGGACGCCGGGCCGCGGCACTCGCATCGGCAACCGCCTACGGAGATCCGGCCCGCAACTTGAGACTGCTCGGCGTCACCGGCACCAACGGCAAGACGACGACGACTTCCATCATGCGCCACCTCTTCGACAACGGCGATGGCTCGAGCGCGTCCATCGGAACGCTGGGCGCGCTGGTCGGGAGCGAAGGAGAAGTTCTGCCGGGCGGGAGCGGCCTCACGACTCCGGGCCCGGTTGAGCTGCAAAGGATTCTGCACGAGCTGGCTGACCGCGGCGTGCGAACGGTCGCGATGGAGGTGTCATCGCACAGTCTCGACCAGCGGCGGGTCGACGGTCTCGAGTTCGATGTCGTGGTGTTCACCAACCTCACGCGCGATCATCTCGACTATCATGGAACGATGGAGAACTACCTGCAGGCGAAAGCGCGATTGCTGGACTACCTGACGGCCCAAGGCACCGCGGTGATCAACGCGGATGCTCCGGAATGGCTGACACTCAAGCCACGCTCGCGTCCCCTCACGTTCGCGGTGCGCGAGCCGGCGGACGTTCGCGCGCAGGACATTCGCTACACGTCAGATGGAAGCGAGTGGCGCCTCGCCACACCCCGCGGATCTGCCGATGTCTCGCTGCCCTTGATCGGCGACATCAACGTCGAGAACGCGCTCGCGGCCGCCGCCGCGGCGTTCACGCTTGGACAAACACCGGCGGCTATCGCTAGCCGCCTCCGGACCGTTCCCCAGGTTGCGGGCAGGCTCGAGATCATATCCACGCGCCCCACGGTGCTCCGGGACTACGCGCACACGCCCGATGCGCTCGAGCGCAGCCTCAAGACCGCGCGCGCCTTCACGCGCGGCAGGCTGATCGTGGTGTTCGGATGCGGCGGTGACCGCGACAAGGGAAAGCGCCCGCTGATGGGCAAGATCGCCGAGCGCGACGCTGATTGCGCAATCGTTACAAGCGACAACCCGCGAACCGAGGACCCCGACGCGATCATCGACGATATTGAAGCCGGAATGCGCAGCTCCAAACATCAGCGCGTGACGGACAGGCTCAGCGCGATACGCCGCGCGATCGAGCTCGCCGAGGATGCCGACATCGTGCTGCTCGCGGGGAAGGGACACGAGACCTATCAGATTCGCGGAACGACTTCATATCCATTCGACGAAAAGGAGATCGTGAGAGAGATGACGGGGAGCCACGCTTGAGCTCGGGCTTCTGGACGCTGGACCGAATTGCCGCGGCGCTCGCGGATCAGGCCGTGGGCAAACTGCCGCACGGCCCCGCCGAGCTGAGCGGGATTACGACGGACACTCGCAAGATCGGCAAGGGGAACGTCTTCGTCGCTCTGCAAGGCGAGCGTTTCGACGGGCACGACTACCTGCGGGACGCGGTTCGGGACGGAGCGTCGGCGCTCGTGGTTTCGCGCGCTCCCAAACTCGACACGCTCGGCGTTCCCATCTTTGAAGTCCGGGATACCCTCGTCGCGCTCGGCGCGCTCGCGCACTATTGGCGCCGCGCGTGGGGGAAGACGATCATCGGCGTGGCGGGCAGCAATGGCAAGACCAGCACGAAAGATCTTCTCAGGGCGGCCCTGAGTCGCTCCTACATCGTTCATGCGACGACCGGCAACCTCAACAACCGGGTTGGAGTACCGCTCACGCTGCTCGCGCTTCCACCAGAAGCCGAGGTGGCCGTGATCGAGCTGGGCACCAGCCTGCCGGGCGAGGTCGCGATTCTCAGGGACATTGCGGTGCCCGACATCGCTCTCGTCACATCGATCGCCGAGGAACATCTGGAAGGCCTGGGCGATCTTGCGGGGGTGCTGCGCGAGGAGGCCGCAGTCTACGAAGGCACAGGCGTTGGGATCGCGCCTTCTGCCCAGCCCGAGATTGCGGAAGCCGCGCGGGCAAAAGCGAAGCGCGTCGTCGTGGCGGGCCTCGACCACAATGCGGACCTGAAGCCCGATCGCTGGGACATCGGCCCAGATGGACTTGGCGTGATCGAGATCGCGGGTGCGACAGTGAGGCCGCCCGTCCGCGGCCTTCACAATCTCAGAAACGCGATGCTGGCGCTTGCCGTCGCCCGCGAATGTGGTGTGACCTACGAGGACGCTGCCGCGGGAATCGCCGGGATGCCGCAGCCGAAGATGCGCTCGGCGTGGGAACAGGTCGGCGACGTCACGCTGATCAACGACGCTTACAACGCGAACCCCGGTTCCACACGGGCGGCCATCGAGTTGCTGAAGGGCACAGGTAGCGGACGGCAGAGGGTAATCGTCCTTGGTACGATGCGGGAGCTCGGGGCGGCGTCGGAGCAATGTCACGCTGATATCGCTGGTCTCGCATTGGCATCTGGCGCGGACATAGTGGCCGGTATCGGCGAGTTCGCGCCGGCGCTCGAGAAGCAGAACGAGCGCGAGCGTGTGATCACTGCGCCCGATGTCGAAGATCTCTGGCCGCAGCTCCAGGCCAGGCTCGAGCGCAACGCGATCATCTTGCTCAAGGCATCACGGGGTGTGCAGCTCGAGCGTCTTGTTCCACATCTAACTACCTGGGCCACCGCATAGTGCTGAACTATCTGCTCGTTCCCTTCGTAGGACTGCCGCACTTCGGGTTTCTGCGACTGTTCCAGTGGATAACCTTTCGCGCGGCGGGCGCGGCGGTGAGCGCGATCCTCATCACCTGGGTCGTCGGCCCCGGAATCATGCGTCGGCTGCGCCGCATGCGCCTCCACCAGGTGATACGCGAAGGAACGCCCGATGCTCACCAGCAGAAAGGAAGAACCCCGACCATGGGCGGCTTGATCATCCTCGGGGCGACGCTCACCAGCACGCTGCTCTGGGCGCGTCTGGATAACCGCTACGTGCTCATCGCAATGATCTGCATGGCGTGGATGGGCGTGATCGGCTTCCTCGATGACTACCTCAAGCTCAAACAGAAGCTCGCCGGCAAGAAGAACACGGGGCTCGTCGAGAAGTACAAGCTCGTGGGCCAGGTGACGCTCGGCTTTGCCGTCGGCTATTACCTGTGGAAGCACCCTCTGTCGACCCTTCCGGGCGCGTCGACGACGCTGCCGTTCTACAAGTACATACTGATCGTCCCGCTCACCGCGGGAATGGGATGGCTGTACGTGCTGTTCGTGACGTTCGTGATGACAGGAACTAGCAATGCCGTCAACGTTACGGACGGGCTGGATGGGCTCGCGGCCGGCCTTACGGCGATCGCCGCGCTGACGTTTGCGTTCTACGCGTACGTGGTGGGACGTGTCGATGCGAGCCAATACCTGCACGTCTATTTCCTGCGGGGGTCCGGAGAGCTCACCGTATTTTGCGCGGCCCTGATGGGAGCGTGCATTGGATTTCTCTGGTACAACACGCATCCGGCCGAAGTTTTCATGGGCGACACCGGGTCGCTCGCCCTCGGCGGCGCGCTCGCGTCCGTGGCGATTCTCCTCAAGTCCGAGTTCCTCCTGGTCCTCGTCGGCGCCGTGTTCGTGGCCGAGATGATGTCGGTGATCATTCAGCGCTTCGTGTTCAAGTACCGCAAGCGACGATACGGAATCGAGTACGCGCGGGAGCACCGGGTATTCAAGCGGGCCCCGCTGCATCACCATTTCGAGGTGAAGGGTTGGGATGAAGCTCAGGTCGTGGTGCGATTCTGGATTCTTGGAGTTTTGGCCGCCTTCATTGCCCTGAGCACGCTGAAGCTGCGATGAGTCCGCGCGAGCTGGTGCCGCGCGCGGGCGAGATCGCCGTAATCGGCCTCGCCCGGAGCGGTCGTGCCGTGTCAATGCTTCTGCGGAAACACGGCTACAACGTCTACGCGTCGGACGTGGCTTCTTCTCCCGAGACCGGACGGGTCGCGGAGGAGCTGCGCGCGCTGGGCGCTGTGGTTGACGTGGGCCGCCACCATATGGAGCGTATCGCGCGCGCGGCGCTCGTCGTCACCAGCCCCGGCGTCCTCCCTTCGGCGCGGCCTCTGGAGTTCGCGCGGGAGAGCGGCGTCCCTATCGCGAGCGAGGTCGAAGTCGCGCTCAACTTCCTGGCGGGCCCGCGCATCATCGCCATCACCGGCACGAACGGCAAAACGACCACCACCGCGCTTATTGCGCACCTTCTGCGCGGGCTCGACATCGAAGCAGTGGAGGCGGGCAACATCGGAACGCCACTCTCCGAGATCGCGGCCCGCGAGCAGCAGCCGAAATGGATCTCGCTCGAGATGTCGTCGTTCCAGCTTCACGACACGCCCAGCCTAAGGCCGGCGGTTGGCGTGCTCACGAACCTGAGTCCCGATCACCTCGACCGGTATTCGAGCGTCGACGAATACTACGCAGACAAGGCGCGCCTCTTCGCCAATGCCGATGCCGAGTCGGTCTGGGTCGTGAACAAGGACGACAAGGCCGCTACCCGCATGGTGCGCGACGTTGCCGGCCACACATACTCGTTCTCCGTCTCGAAGAAGGTCGACGCATCGCTCGATCCACGTACGGGGG
>DASWBC010000081.1:0-2052 GCA_036390815.1 Gemmatimonadaceae bacterium | reverse complement strand
CGGTGGTCGGGACATAGGTCGGCATGCACGCGACAGACGCGTGGGTACCGGGAACAATCGGCACGCGATGATGCCCCTCTGTAAGCCAGATGGCCGGCCCGGTAGCTACCGGTCAGACCAGGTGGCCGGCCTGGTTCAGAGTGACTTGAGGTACTGAACCAGGTCCGCCTTCTGCTGCGCGGTGAGATTGAGCGACTTCCGCGTATTGTACAGCTCGACCACTCCCTCGAGCGTCGTGGCGACTCCGTTGTGAAAATATGGAGCGTGCTGCCACAGCCCTCGAAGGGGCGTCGACCGATACATCTTGGTAGCGCTCCGGGAGGCGAAGCTCGGCCCGTTGTTGGGCTCGGGCTCGCTCACGACTTCAGTCGGCGAGTGGAGACGCCCCGGAGCGTCAGTGAAATGACTTCCGACATGGCATGACGCGCACTGCCCCGCGCCATCGAACACCACTTTGCCCCGCGCCGCGGCCGTCGCATCGAAGCTACCAGCCGGTGCGGCTGGGCTCTGAATGCTCAGCTGGTAAGCCTGCAACGCCGCGAGCTTCGCCGTGACCATGTCGGGCGGGTTCTGCTTGTTCTCGGGCGGAGTCGCGCGCGGCTCGACCCAAGATCCGTGGCCGTGCATCTGAGTCACGGCGACGTAGCGGTTCCAATACGCCAGATCTGCCCCGTCGCCGGTGTAGGTAACACTGGTGACGCCTTTGAGTCCGTAGGCAGGCGGAATCACCGATGGTCCGTTCAGGCCGTCGAAGTTGTAACGCGCGTCATACTTTCCCTTCCCCCACGAGTTGTAAACCGCTTTCTGCGCTGGCGTGAGCGCGCTCGACAGCGCGATGATGGCGCCGGGATTGAGATCGTGGTTGGGCCATCCGTCCAGCCGCTTGCCGATGCCCGGAGCGAACGAGTTGTCGACGGTCGAGTGACAGAGCGCGCACGTGATGCCCACGCGGGTGAGAACATCCTGGCCGCCGACACTGGTCACGGTTCCCTTCACACCGACGACGGCGTTGAGCTTGAGCAGCGCCACAGTGGTGGCTGGACTCGTGAGACTGATCGATCCGTTCTGGATGCCCGCCACCACCGCCGCAGGCAATGAGTCTGTATCCACCTTGAGCCCGACGGAGAGCGCGGTGGTGGGATCAACCGCGCTCCGGATGACTTCGTGCATCCGAAGGGTGTCGGTCCAGAACGTCTCGTCACCAAAGGTGTCGAAGCGGAAGATGTCTTTCCCCTGCGCGATCAGCGCCGGGTCGTCGGACGAGATCCCCGTTGTCTGGTTGCACGCCGCAGCGAGCGCGAAGACGCTGCATGAGACGAGCGCGGTGGTGATTACAACCGACCGGGCGCGCGAGCTGATTTTTGCAATTCGGTTCTGCACGAAGCCTCCATCCGGGATCGATGCCTTCAGATGGAGCGTACCCGCAATTGTCAAAGGAATCTTGGAGGAAATTGACCTAGGGCGCGATCACCGGATCGCCACGCACCGCCGATAATTCCCCGGGGTTATCCCGAGGTGCTTCTTGAAGTGATACGTCAGGTGGCTCTGATCGACAAAGCCCGTCATGGCCGCCGCGAGAGACGGCACTGTTCCCTCCGCCAGAAACTGCCGGGCTCGCTCGACGCGCACCTGGATGAGATACTGGTGTGGCGCCAGCCCCGTCGCTTCGCGAAATGCGCGGATGACGTGGAAGGGAGTTACTCCCGTCCTCTGCGCGAGCACATTCAGCGAGGTCTGCCGCGCGTTGGCGTAGGAATCCTCCAACACGTCCCGCACCACGCTCACGATGCGCGGCTCGCGTGTGACCGCGCCGCTCGAATCCAACGCACGATCCCGTGCGCGTCGCGGAGCGTGGCGGCGTATCAATTCCGTGATCGCAACGCAGGCGGCTTCTTCAGCCGCCGCTTCATCGAAATCCACGGCAGCATCTGCACCGACCGGAGCTCGTCCGTGACGTAATGCATCGTGAGACCCTATCGCCCTGTCGAGCGCCTGATACGCTCGGCGAACAACGGAATCACGGAGGACGACCGAGCCAAACTCGGGCGGCCT
>DASWBC010000080.1:0-8750 GCA_036390815.1 Gemmatimonadaceae bacterium | reverse complement strand
CCAACGCGCCCACGCTTGGTCGTGATGACGAGCACTCCATTCGCGGCGTCGGTTCCGTAGAGCGTGGAAGCCGAGGGGCCCTTCACGATCTCGAGACTCTCGATCTGATTCGGATCGATGTCGCTCAGCCGGCTTGGATTCGACCCGCCGATCTGGATGGAGGAAGAGCCGGTAGAGCTCTCCATGCGGATGCCGTCGATGATCACGATCGGATCGTTGCTGAGCGAGAGGCTGTTGACGCCTCGAATGCGGATGCGCTGACCCGTTCCGGTCATCGCGCCAGCCAGCACTTCGACGCCGGGGGCTCTCGCGTTCAGAAGATCGGTGATGTTGGTGATCGGCTTGGTCTCGACGACCTGAGAGGCTGGAATGCGTGGAATGTCATTACCGACTTCGTTCTTACGCTGCTCACCAGTCGCGGTCGTGACGACCTGTTCAAGCTGGATGGCCGTCGGCGTGAGCGTGAAGTCGAGAGTCGCCGATCCACCGGCTGGAACCGTGACGGCCAGCTTTTGCGCCGCGTGCCCGAGAGCGAGGACGCGTACTTCCTGCGCGCCGGCGGGTGCGCCGCGGATGATGTAAGTGCCATCATCTCTGGTCGGCACCGCGATGCCGGTTCCGACGACTGTCACGCGCGCATTTGGTATCGGACGGCCCGAACCCTCCTCACGCGCTACGCCGGTAATTGTGCCTGTGGTACCTTGCGCCATCGCCAACGCCGGAACAAACACGGCGATTGCGAACGACACTATCTGACGTAGACGAATCATCTTCTCGCTAGCTCTCCTCGCGCCGATGGTCACTCGCTTTTCTGGTTGGACAAAATGCAACGCGTTTAGGCGCAGCGGCGGGGGCTGTGCCATGCGGATGCATCGTTAGAGTCCAAACAGCGGGAGGCCGAGTGGTCTCCCAGGCTAAATACTATAGGTAGAACAGGGAACCCGCCACCAGCAGGTCGGGGGTAGACGACAGGCACTAAGCGGCCAAAATCACCGCCTTGGCGGTCAACCCGCGGCGGTCGCCTTTTCGGTCACGATCCGCACGTCGTTGTTCAACACCTGCACGAAGCCGCCGCTGACGTTGAAGCGGCGGCCCGACCCACCGCCAAGACGCAGCTCGCCATCGCCGAGCAGCGCCATCAGGGGCGCGTGGCCTGTGAGAATGCCGATTTCTCCGTCGTACGCCGGAGCAATGACAGAGTCGGTTTCGCCCTGGAAAAGGACCGCTTCGGGCGAAATCACGGATACCTTCAGCATCTCTTACGAGTTCGAGAGTTTCTGCGCAGCCTCGACCACTCCATCGATCGCGCCCTGCATGAAGAACGCCTGCTCCGGATACTGATCGAACTCTCCGGCGACGAGCCGCTCGAACGATGAGATCGTTTCCTCGAGCTTCACGTACTGTCCCTTGATGCCGGTGAACTGCTCCGCCACCGCAAACGGCTGGGACATGAAGCGCTGGATTCTGCGCGCGCGTCCGACGACCAGCTTGTCGTCTTCCGAAAGCTCGTCCATTCCCAGAATCGCGATGATGTCCTGCAGCTCCTTGTAGCGCTGGAGAATGCGCTGCACGTCCGTCGCGGCCTTGTAGTGGCGCTCGCCGATGAACTGTGCGTCCAGAATCCGGGACGACGACGCGAGGGGATCGACCGCGGGATAGATCCCGAGCTCGGTGATCGCGCGCGACAACACGACGGTCGCATCGAGGTGAGCGAACGCCGTCGCCGGCGCCGGATCGGTGATGTCGTCGGCGGGCACGTAGATCGCCTGCACCGAAGTGATCGATCCGTTCTTGGTCGACGTGATGCGCTCCTGCAGGTCACCCATCTCTGTCGCCAGCGTCGGCTGGTAACCGACCGCACTCGGCATGCGGCCAAGAAGAGCGGAGACCTCGGAGCCCGCTTGCGTGAAGCGGAAGATGTTGTCGATGAACACCAGCACGTCCGAGTTCTCGACGTCGCGGAAGTACTCGGCGACCGTCAGTCCCGAAAGTCCGACTCTGAGTCTCGCTCCCGGCGGCTCGTTCATCTGGCCATAGATCAGAGCAGCGGAGTTTATGACTCCCGACTCCTTCATTTCCAGGTAGAGATCGTTTCCTTCACGCGTTCTCTCGCCGACGCCGCAGAACACGGATTTTCCGCCGTGGCCCTTCGCGACGTTGTTGATCAGCTCCATGATGACCACCGTCTTTCCGACGCCGGCTCCGCCGAAGAGTCCGATCTTTCCGCCCTTCACGAACGGAGCGATCAGGTCGACGACCTTGATGCCGGTCTCGAAGATTTCGGTCTTGGGCTCGAGGTCCGCGAATTGGGGCGCCGGACGGTGGATCGGCCAGCGCTCGACGCTGTCCGGAATCGGCGGGCCGTTGTCGACCGGCTGGCCGAGCACGTTGAGAATCCGTCCGAGTGCAGCCTCGCCGACCGGAACGGTGATCGGACCGCCGGTATCCTCGACTCTCATCCCGCGGACGACGGCGTCGGTCGACGACATCGCCACTGCGCGCACCTGGTTGCGGCCGATGTGCTGCTGGACTTCGACGACGACGTCAATGGTGACCCCGGAATCTGACTTCTCACGGATGCGCAGAGCGTTGTAAAGCTCGGGCAGGTGCTCGGACTCGAATTCGACATCGAGCACGGGTCCGATGACCTGCACAACTTTCCCGAAGTTCGCTTGCTTCTTCTCTGATGGGCGCAGCTTCTTTTCGGTGCGGACGGCCGTAGCCATTGGTTACCCCTGTAACGCAGAAGCACCACCGACGATCTCGGCGATCTCCTGCGTGATCTGCGCCTGGCGGGCGCGGTTGAATGTGCGGCGTAAGACGTTGAGCATCTCACCCGCGTTGTCGGTCGCGTTCTTCATCGCCGTGCGCTGCGCGCTCTGGAATCCGGCTTCGTTCTCGACCAGCGCGCGGTAAACAGCGTTGCGCACGTAAGAGGGCAGAAGCTGCGTGAGGATCACTTCAGCCGACGGCATCAGGATGTAGTCGGGCTGAGGACCTTTGCGCTTCGGTGGGGTGACCGGAAGCACGAGCTGCGACGTCGGCGGTGTGGAGAGCGCGGAGTTGAACTTCGAGTAGATGACATAGACCGCGTCGATCTCGGCTGACGCAAATCTCTGAATCAGTCCGTCGACGAGCTCGGCCGCGTTGGCCACCGTCGGCTGGCCGGTGATGTCGGTTCGGCTGGATGCGACCGCCCTGCCCACGTAGCGGAAATAGCCGATTCCTTTTTTCCCGACGACGTGCAGCTCGGGCTCAACTTTCTGCTCGGCGAGGCGCGCGAGAAGAATGCGCGCTTCCTTGAGGAGATTGGCGTTGAACGCGCCCGCGAGGCCGCGGTTGCTGGTAAGCAGGATCACAGCCGCTTTGTTGATCGCTGCCGGCTGGCGCATCAATGGGAAGCTCTCGGCCAGCTCCGGCGTGTAGAGATTCGCGATCACTTCCGCGAGAGAATTCGCGAATGGACGCGCGGCTACGACGCGATCCTGCGCGCGCTTCATCTTGGACGTGGCCACCATCTCCATCGTCCGAGTGATCTTCCGCGTGTTTTCGACGGACTTGATCCGTCCCTTGAGCTCCCGACCCTTCGCCATGCGCTAGCGCTTCGCCTCGACCGGGCGTGTGCCGCCAGCTTCGTTGGCGGCAGCGGGCTTCGCTGGGTTGAATTGCTGGTTGAAAGTCTCGATCCCGCGCTTGAGATCGGCTTCGCTTTCCTTGGACAGGACTTTCTCGGTTCGGATTTTCTGCGGCACCTGCGGGAACTGCTTGTCCATGAACTCGAGGAATCCCTTCTCCCAGTCCTTCAACCTGTTCACCGGAATCGGATCGAGGAATCCGTTGGTGACGGCGAAAATCACCATGACCTGCTGCTCCACCGCCATCGGGCGGTACTGCGGCTGCTTCAGGATCTCGACCGTCCGAGCGCCGCGCTCGAGCTGCTTCTTGGTAGCCGCGTCGAGATCCGACGCAAAGGAGGAAAACGCTTCGAGCTCGCGGTACTGCGCGAGGTCCAGCCGAAGCCTGCCGGCGACGGAGCGCATCGCCTTCACCTGCGCCGAGCCGCCGACGCGCGAAACGGAGATTCCGACGTTGACCGCCGGACGGACGCCGGCGAAGAAGAGATCAGCCTCGAGGAATATCTGACCATCGGTAATCGAGATGACGTTCGTCGGGATATAGGCGGAAACGTCTCCAGCCTGGGTCTCGATGATCGGAAGCGCGGTGAGCGATCCGCCAGCCTTCATGATGGTCTTGCCATCGATGATTGACGCATCCTCACTCAGCTTCGCGGCTCTCTCGAGCAGGCGCGAATGGAGATAGAACACGTCTCCCGGGAACGCCTCGCGTCCGGGAGGACGGCGGAGCACGAGCGAGAGCTGGCGATACGCCGCGGCCTGCTTTGACAGATCGTCGTACACGCACAGCGTCGGAAGGCCCTCGTTGTACATGAAGTACTCGGCCATCGCGCAGCCGGAGTAAGGCGCGATGTACTGCAAGGGAGCCGGATCGGAAGCACCCGCGACCACGACGATCGAGTACTCCATCGCGCCCGCCTGGCGGAGCTTCTCGACCACGGAAGCGACGGTCGAATTCTTCTGCCCGATCGCGACGTAGACGCAGATCACGCCGGTGCCCTTCTGATTGATGATCGTGTCGATGGCGATAGCGGTCTTGCCCGTGCCGCGGTCGCCGATGATCAGCTCGCGCTGGCCACGGCCGATCGGGATCATCGAGTCGATGGCCTTGATGCCGGTCTGGAGCGGCTCCTTTACGGGCTGGCGGACGATGATGCCAGGCGCCTCCGATTCGACTTTGCGCGTGTGCTTCGCGTTGATCGGGCCAGCGTCGTCGAGCGGACGTCCGAGCGGATCGACCACGCGGCCAACGAGCTCGTGCCCGACAGGAACCTCGAGCACGCGACGGGTGCGCCGGACCTCGTCCCCTTCCTTCAGCTGGAGGTAGTCGCCCAGGACGACTGAGCCGATGTTGTCCTCCTCGAGATTGAGAGCGAGGGCAGTGATTTTCTCGCCGGTCTCGGAGGAGGTCACGTCGAGCATCTCGCCGGCCATCGCTTTCTGGAGTCCATAGATGCGAGCGATTCCGTCCTTGACCTCCAGGACGGTGCCGACGTCCTCGACATCGAGCTCGTGGAGGTCCGCCGCCTCGATCTCGCGGAGGAGTATGTCCTTGATTTCGCTGGGACGAAGGATCGTATCAGTGGCCATGATTTATGCGCTCAGAAGCTGGGTTGGCGGGTGCCCCGGAAACCCGTTCGGCGGAGGGATTTCCTAGCTTGTGAAATTTATCACAAGCTCCTTTCCGAGGCAACAACGGACACTCTGGAAGAGTTGGGCCGTCACGGAAAACACCGGGCGCTCATGGAGATCAGAAAGGCTGCGGACTGCGGACTAACAACTGAGGACTGCCGACCAACTACAATTGCGAATCGCAGACTAATTGCGGATTGGGAGACTAACTTCGGATTGAGGACGTATTGCGGAGTGAGGACTGCGAGGTTGTGCACCTGTAGTCCGCAGTTCGTAGTTAGTGTCCCAATCCGCAATTAGTCTGCGATTCGTAATAGCCGTTGGCTCGCAGTCCTCAGCCTCTAGTTCGCAGTTCGCAGTTGTAAGCTAGGTTCTGCTTCTGGTTCTCCCCTGTGCGAAGCGATCGATAAGATCCGTCGTCCGAAGCCGCGCCAAGGACGCTGGTCGTGTACCGAAGATCCTTTGCGCCGTCACGGCCAGGTGGGATGACGAAGCAAAGTCGAGGATGCGGGCGATATCGCGAATGTCGTGGCCGGGGTTTTTTGCCAGCTCCGCGGCCGCGATCAGCCTGACGAGATCGATGACGCGCTTGAGATTCGGCGCGCCGGGTTTGGCGAAATTTCGGCTCAGGTGCTCGCGGCTCAATCCAACGGCCTTTGCGAGCTCCTTCGTCGTGACTGGCCGACCTGAATGCGCGACGATCACTTCCCACGCAGTTTTCTGGAGTGGAGTAGTGAGGCCGAGCGTCGGTGGCGGCTCTATCAACGCATGGCGGAAGCGCGTGGAGAAGGCATGCGGGCTCACCAGTTCGCGCGCCGCGTTCTCGTCGATTCCTTCGACGATGACATCGATGAATCCGAGGCCCGCGCAGCGGGCCGCCGCCGGGGAATCGGTCGGTCGCAGCGGCATGATCGCAAAGAAGGGGGCGCTCGGAAATTCGGCGGCAAACGCGGCGGCCTTCCACGTGTCTTCGCTGGGTGAGCCGAGGTCGATGAGCGCGGCATCTACCAGCGCTCTCCGAAAGACGGCCTCGAGCTCCTCGGCCGACCGTGTGGTGATGATCTTCCACTTCCGGCGGGGAAACGCCGACCGGACGAGGGCGCGGGCCCGGTCGCGTTCCAGGTGAACCACAAGCGATGGGAGCGTCGATCCATTCGTGGTCGAAGCCAAGATCAGACTCCCGCTTCCACGGTGTCGAGGTCGGGCTTGCCTTCGATGAATTGACGCACCACCGGATCCCGCGTGTGCTGAATCTCGTCAACCGTTCCGACCTGGCGGACCTTGCCTTCGAAGAGCATCGCTATGCGGGACGCGACTGTGTACGCGCTCCGCATGTCGTGGGTGACGACGATGCTCGTGACACCGAGCTTCTCCCGCATGCGGATCATGAGCTGGTCGATGATCGCGCTGGTGACCGGATCGAGTCCGGTGGTCGGCTCATCGTACAGGATGTACTTGGGCTGCCGCGCGATCGCGCGGGCGATGCCGACCCGCTTTCTCATTCCACCCGACAGCTCGGCCGGGAATTTCTCCTCCACACCGGGGAGATCGACGAGCTCGAGGGCTTCGCCCACGCGCTTCATGATGTCACGCTCGCTGAGCCGGCCTTCCTTCCGCAGTCCCATGGCAACGTTGTCACAAATGGTGAGCGAGTCGAAGAGCGCGGCGAACTGGAACACGTAGCCGATGTGGGAGCGGAGCGCGTACAGGTCCATCCGCGAGAGCTTCGGGACCTCCTGGCCATCGACCCAGACCGTTCCGCGATCGGGATCGAGCAACCCGACAATGTGTTTGATCGCGACCGACTTGCCGGTGCCCGAGTACCCGATGAGGGCCATTGTTTCGCCCTCTTCGACTTCGAGGGAGAAGCCCTCCAGCACTTTTTTGTCGCCGAAGGATTTGTAGACGTCGATCAGCTTGATCATGTCACAAAGATGCACAGGGTGATCCAACGCGGAAGGGGCAACTGGGAACTGACATCTCGGTTGGACCGAGTTTCGAAAAGCAACTGAAAAAAAGGGGACGAGCTATGCTCGTCCCCTTCCTTTGCTGTTTTCAGAACCGTTACGCCGCGAACGACCCCAGCGCGCGACCAACATCGCCTTCACGGAGCCGCTTCAGAGCACGATCGCGAAGCTGTCGAACCCGCTCACGCGTGACGCCGAGCAGCGAACCAATCTCCTCGAGCGTGTGCTCCCGACCACCTTCGAGTCCAAAGTACAGCCGCAGTACCTTCGCATCCCGCGGGGGAAGCGTCGAGAGCGCGGTTTCGATTTCGTCGTTGAGGAAGCGGTTCATCGCCTCTTCCTCGGTATCGGGCATCTCGTCGGCCACGAAGCGCTCGATCAGCGAGCGATCGCCTTCCGGATCCATCGGCGCATCGAGACGCACGTCGCCCGTATTGAGGGCGGCGAGCGACTGCACGACATCTACCGACAGACCGGTGAGCTGCGACAGCTCCTCGGGGGTCGGCTCGCGACGCATCTTCTGACGGAGAATCTCCGACGCCTTGATGATGCGCGAGAGATCAGCCGTACGGTTGAGCGGCACGCGCACGGTGCGGCCCTGACGCGCCAGCGACGACAGAATCGCCTGGCGGATCCACCACACTGCGTACGAGATGAACTTGACGCCCTGGTCGGGATCGAACTTTCTCGCAGCCGTGAGCAGACCGACGTTGCCCTCACCGATGAGATCGATGAGCGGCATGCCGCGATTCTGATATTTCTTTGCTACGGAGATTACGAAGCGCAGGTTGCGCTGTACGAGCTCCTGGAGAGCGTCCGGGTCACCGGCGCGAATCCGACGGGCAACCTCGATCTCCTCGGTACCTTTGAGCAGCGGATAAGTGCTGACCTCATATAGATACTGATCGAGAATGTCTCTCTCGGGCTCACTCGGAGCGATTCCGGCGACAGCCGCTTTGCGGCGACGCTTTACTTCAGCCATTGTTACATACCTCTTGGTACTGCGTGAAAGCCTTATGCGATGCAGCCAATGTTAGGCCAGCAATGCAAGCGAATTAGTGTTGTTTCTGGAGCCTGATGGAGCGACAACAAAAGCGTTTTTCCGTAAGCAAAAAATTCAGGCTTTAGAAGCGCTGCAAGATACCGGCCGTTGTCTTTTTGACCAGACCAAATTTCTTGACATCGATACTACCCTTGGATATCCTTCGCGGTTCCTGTCGGGTGTTATGGATCGTCAGGAAATGCCGGGGGTGTAGCTCAGTTGGGAGAGCGCTTGAATGGCATTCAAGAGGTCAGGGGTTCGATTCCCCTCACCTCCATGGCTTCGCGGTGAGACGAGAACGCTTGTTTGTTCGCGGGAATAGCTCAGTTGGTAGAGCACAACCTTGCCAAGGTTGGGGTCGCGGGTTCGAGTCCCGTTTCCCGCTCTCCGTGCGATGAAAAGAGGGCGGTTAGCTCAGTTGGTTAGAGCGCCACGTTGACATCGTGGAGGTCACAAGTTCGAGTCTTGTACCGC
>DASWBC010000079.1:0-11557 GCA_036390815.1 Gemmatimonadaceae bacterium | reverse complement strand
GGCACCCTCGCCGCGCAGCTCCTGACACGGCGGTGGTTGATTCACGATTCCTTCGGCGATGGTGTGGATACCGAAGTGATTGGAGAGGGTGTCGTCGGCGAGCAGCCGACGATCGGGCCCGGCGCCATCCATGAGTACCAGAGCTTCTGCATTCTGAAGTCGGGAGAGGGCTGGATGGAGGGGCACTACGGCCTCCTCCGGCAGGACGGAACGCCCTTCGAGGCGACGATCCCGCGCTTCATACTCAGCGCGAGCGAGTCGACCAGCCTCCCATCGTAAGCCGCGCACGACAGTTGCCCTGCATCCGGCCGTGAGCCGCATCTACGACATCTCCGTACCAATCCGGTCTGGTGGACTGGTGTACCCGGGAAACCCCGAGATCGACATCGCCCTCCAACAGGCGCTGGCGAAGGGCGCCAGCGCCAACGTGTCGACGATACGATTCGGCTCACATACCGGCACGCATGTCGATGCTTCACGCCACTTCTTTGACGAAGGCCAACCAGTCGACAAGATCCCGCTCGATCGTTTGATCGGGCCCGCGCTGCTGGTGGGTTTCGGCGACGGCGTTCGCTCGATCGGCGCCGCGGAGCTGCGCGAACACGACATCAAAGATCACAAGCGAATCCTGCTTCGCACCCGCAACTCCGCGCTCCTCTCCCGGAAGGAGTTCGTGAACGATTACACCTACCTTGCTCCCGACGGTGCGCAGTACCTCGTGGACAAAGGCGTGGAGCTGGTGGGGATCGACTACCTGTCCATCGAGCAGTTCCATTCCGGACACCATCGCACGCATCGCACACTTCTCGAGCGTTCGGTGGTCATAGTCGAAGGTCTCGATCTGTCTGTTCCCCCGAGCGGCGTGTACCAGCTCATTTGCTTCCCACTCCGTCTCGAGGGCTGCGATGGCGCTCCGGCGCGCGCGGTGCTGATCGCGTGACGGAAATCAAGCACATCTTCTTCGACATCGGCGGAGTTCTGGGCTCAAATGGCTGGGACCACGAGCAGCGGAGCCGAGCCGTCGCGCAGTTTGGCCTGAATTCGGAAGATTTCGAGTGGCGCCACAAGGAAGTGATCGCGGAGTGGGAAGAGGGCAGGATCACGATCGATGAATATCTCGAGATCGCCGTGTTCCATACGCCGAGGACTTTTTCGCGAGAGCAGTTCATCGCGTTCATGTACTCGCAGAGCATCCCGAACGAGGACACAATCGAAATCGCGCGCGAGCTCTCGCGCCAGCCTCGCTACACGCTAATGACGCTCAATAATGAGTCCGAAGAGCTGAATAGGTATCGCATCGAAAAGTTCGGAATCGCGCAGATCTTCGAGGCATTCCTGTCGTCCTGCTGGCTCGGGGTCCGTAAGCCGATACGCCGGTTCTACAACCGCGGTTTGGGGATCGCTCAAGCGGAGGCCGCCGCCTCGCTCTTCATCGACGACCGCCAGCAGAATCTCATTTCGGCCAGCACGCTTGGCATGAACGTGGTTCACTTCACATCGGCAGCACAGCTGCGCTCCGACCTGGAGCGCATTCTCCACCTGGAAATTCCCGGAGCATAGTCAATGCGCTTGGCGATGATCGGCCTCGGCAAAATGGGCGGCAACATGTCGGAGCGGTTGATGAAGGGCGGCCACGAGGTCGTAGTCTTCGATCGCACCCCGGAAACGGTTCAGAAATACGCCGCGAAGGGAGCAACGCCCGCGAGCACGCTCGCCGAGGTCACGGCCAAGCTCAAGAGTCCGCGGATCGTGTGGATCATGGTCCCGTCGGGGAAACCCGTTGACGACACGATTACTGCGCTCGTGCCAGGCATGTCGAAAGGCGATGTGATAATCGATGGAGGCAACTCCAACTTCCACGACACGATGCGGAGGGGCGCAGACCTCCAGGCGAAGGGAATTCATTTCGTCGATGCTGGAACCAGCGGAGGCATCTGGGGCCTGGCGAACGGATATTGCCTCATGATCGGCGCGTCGCCGGAGTCGTTCAAGCTGTGCGAGCCCATCTTCAAGACTCTCGCTCCGACCGACGGCTACGCCCACATGGGACCGACCGGCTCGGGGCACTACGTCAAGATGATTCACAACGGGATCGAGTACGGAATGCTCCAGGCGTACGCGGAAGGCTATGAGATTCTCCACGCATCGAAGGATTTCAAGGGGCTGGATCTGCACAAGATCGCCGCGGTGTGGAATCGTGGCAGCGTCGTGCGCTCGTGGCTCAACGAGCTGGCCGAGACTGCGTTCGAGAAGGATGGCGAGCTGAGCGACCTGCGCGGATACGTCGAAGACTCAGGCGAAGGACGCTGGACGGTGCAGGAAGCGATCGACTTGGATGTCCCGGCGCCCGTCATCACGCTTTCATTACTCACGCGGCTACGGTCGCGACAAGCCGATTCGTTCTCGGCCAAGGTGATCGCCGCTCTGCGCAACGAATTCGGCGGTCACGCGGTAAAGAAATCGTGAGAACTCCGGTTGCGGTGCCGTTGATCCGTGCGCCGAGAAAGCGCGGAAGCCGTGACAAGGCTGACCCGTGCACGATGGTGATCTTCGGCGGCGCCGGCGACCTCACCAAGCGCAAGCTCATTCCGGCGATCTACTATCTGGCGGAGCAGAAGCTCCTGCCCGACAACTTCGCGCTGCTCGGTGTGGCGCGCGATCAGAATACCGACGAGGGCTATCGTGCCATGATGCGTGAGGCGATGACCCATTCCGACGAGATCCACAAGGTCCACGACGACGTCTGGCAATGGCTCTGTGAGCGGACGTTCTACGCCGGCGGCGATTTCTCGCAGGACGACGCTTACGGGAACATCGAGAAGCGGCTCAAGGAGATCGAAGCGCGCTCCCCGCACGCGGAGCAAAACCGGCTCTTCTATCTGGCCATTCCGCAGAGCGTGTTCGAGACGACCCTCAAACACCTCTGCGTGAGCGGGCTCGCCAGGCGGACGCATTCGTATGAGGAGCGGCCCTGGAGCCGGATCGTGATCGAAAAGCCGTTTGGCCGGAGCCTCGAATCGGCGAGGGTCCTCAACCGCCTCGTGCTCGATGAGTTCGGCGAGCACCAGATCTATCGCATCGATCACTATCTCGGAAAGGAAAGCGTCCAGAACATTCTAGTGTTCCGGTTCGCCAACTCGATCTTCGAGCCGCTGTGGAACCGGCACTACATCTCGCACGTGCAGATCACGGCCGCGGAGTCGGTCGGCGTGGAGGGGCGGGGCAAGTATTATGAGGAAGCGGGCGTACTGCGGGACATGTTCCAGAACCATCTGCTGCAGCTTCTCACGCTCGCGGCGATGGAGCCGCCCAGCTCGTTCACCGCGGACGCGGTTCGCGACGAAAAAGTAAAGGTCCTTCACTCGGTGCGCCCCCTCATTCACGATGAGTGTGAGCCTCCGGTGGTGCGCGCACAGTACGAAGCCGGCACGATCGAAGGCAAAACGGTTCCGGGGTTTCACAGCGAGCCGGACGTGTCGCCGGATTCGCTCACGCCGACCTTCGCCGCCATGCGAATCTCGATCGACAACTGGCGGTGGAAGGGAGTCCCGTTCTACCTCCGGTCCGGAAAGCGAATGGCGCGGCGGATCTCCGAGATCGCCTTCCAGTTCCGGTCGCCGCCCCTCCTGCTGTTCGGTCAGAAAACCGTCGAGGAGATGTCGCCCAGCGTCCTCACGCTGCGCGTTCAGCCCGACGAGGGAATCTCGCTGCGTTTTCAGGTGAAGACTCCCGGCGCGATGCACGAGCTCACTCCGGGCCTCGAGATTACGCCGGTCGACATGGACTTCACTTACGCCGAAGCGTTTGGAAACGATGCGCACCCGGCGTACGAGACACTGCTGCTAGATTGCATGATCGGCGATCCCACCCTGTTCACGCGCAGCGACGAAGTCGAGATGGCATGGTCCATCATCGACCCGGTGCTCGAGTATTGGGACAGCCATCCCGCAAAGTCACTTCCTGCGTATCCGGCGGGCAGCTGGGGACCCGAGGAAGCGAATAAAATCCTAGACGGAGATCATACACGTTGGCGATAGCTCCGCTCATACTCCCGCTCGTCGCCCTGATCCTTTCGTCGACAGCCTGTCAAAATTCAAAACCGAGCCAGAAGGATTCGGCCGCCGTGCTGGCGGGCGACACGACGCAGCACGTGCTTTCCGCGGGGGACCGGGCACTCGTGCTGCGCGCCCGCGAGCTCGATCGAGCGGACAGTCTCGATGCCGCGCGCTCCGCGTACGACCAGGCCGCGCAGAAGCTCCCGCAGCTTTCCGATTGGCTGTACCTGAGAGCCGCCGGCGTCACCGGCGACAGCTCGGCGCGAGCAGCCTATTACGCGAAGCTTCGAACGGACGTAGCGCGGGATCGCATCCGCGTTACCGACGCGATCGCGCGGGAGCGGACTCGCGATTTCGCGGGCGCCATCCGAGCGTACAACGCGCTGGGCCAGCGGCTGGATGCTTTGCGGCTTCGCATCAACCCCCCGGCCGATGATGCGTCGAGGACGGCGGCGCGCGGCGAGCTGCTGTCGTACATCTCCAACTCGAACAACTCGGCGGACACGCGCGAAGCAGTCGATCTCTTCGATAAAGTCTTCACCGTGACACCGCCTTCCGAGGAGCTTGTCATCGCACGCGCGGCGAACAAATCGGGACTGCCTGATCGCGCAGCCACAGCCTACGCAAAGGCGCTCGGCGCCGGACTCGGCGACGTGGACGACAACGTCGGCTACGGCTCGGTGCTCTACCGCCTGAGACGCTACGCCGACGCCGCGACCCAGCTCGCCAAGGTACGGGCTCCGGCCAAGCTCGCTGCCGCGGCGCAGTACCAGCGCGCGAGAGCACAGATTGCTCTCGGCAACACGGAGGCCGGCCGGTCCACGCTTCGCGCGATCACGACCGCGTACCCGAAGGACACGAGCGCGGCATCGGCACTGCTACTGCTCGCCGACCTTGCTACCGACGACAATCGCGATCAGGACGCGCGGCAGACTCTCACCGCGCTGCTCAGGCGCTTTCCCACTGGCCGGCATGCCACGAATGCCCGTTTTCGCGCGGGCATGATTGCCTACATACAGGGAGACAGAAAAAACGCCGCCGCGGAATTCGATTCGCTCGTCGCGCGCGACTCCAACAGCACTGAAGCGCTGGCCGCGTCATATTGGGCCGGACGGTCCTACGCCGCGCTGGGGGACAAGACGCGCAGCAAGGCAAGGTGGCGGTCTATAATCGCCAAGGAGCCACTCAGCTACTACGCCGTTGTGGCTGCCAAGCGGCTCGATACGACACTCGTCGCGCCGGACCGTTCACCGGCGAACTACGCCAGGGTTCCGGCAATCGATACGGCGCTGAACCGCGTCGTGGCGCTCAAGGACGTCGGAATGGATGTGGAAGCCGGATTCGAGAACGACAGGATGTTCCGCGATGCTCTGGGAAATCAGACCCGTATGATTGCCACGGCGCACGCCCTCGCCGGATCGGATCAGGCATCGCGCTCGATCGCGCTGGGTCGTCGCGCCATCGACGAGATCGGACGCAGTCCGGAGAATTACCGGCTCTACTTTCCGGTCCTGGAGCGCGAGACTCTGATCTCGAGCAGCAAGGAGAATGGACTGGACCCGGTTCTCGTAGCGGCCCTCATCCGACAGGAATCGAACTTCAATCCGCTTGCTACTTCACCCGCCGGCGCGAGAGGGCTGATGCAGCTGATGCCAGCCGTTGGAAAGGGAATTGCCGACACGAAAGGCATCGGGCCATGGGATCCGGATCTCCTTTATCAGCCCGCGACAAACATCAAGCTGGGCACTGCTCACCTGAGTGGCTTGGCCCACAGGTATCCGGAGGTGGTGAAGGTGCTCTCGGCGTATAACGCGGGCGAATCGCGCGTGGAAAAATGGTCGTCCAAGGCAGGGGCCGCGGATCCGGAGGTATTCACGGAGCGCATCCCATTCGTGGAGACGCGCGACTATGTTCGCACGATCCTGCGCAATCGCGCCTACTACCAGGCGCTCTATCCCTGGTAGCGTTCCTACTCGGAAGCCGGTTTCCGCTCGCCCTTTCTCCGCTTGAGCCAGTCGAGCAACCACGTCACTGGAATCCCCGTAATCAACGGCGTAAGGAAGATGCCAAGCAGCGTGTTCAGCCAGATCAGCGCGAGATAAAATGCGATCAGGCCGAGCGATACCCATAACGTGCCCAGCGGGCCGTGCGTTTCCAAGCGAAACTCCCCCGTGAATAGGTAGATTAAAAGGTATCATGACCTACGCCCGGGTTGTAGCATCCGATGTGGACCGCGCTGTCGAGGCGGCGCTTGGGAACGGCGGCCCGGCGGTTCTCGCGGTCTCGGGCGGTCTCGATTCGATGGTGCTGCTCACCGCCGCTGGCTCCCGGCTTTCCTCGCGGGCGCGCAAGAAGGTCATTGTCGCCACGTTCGATCACGGCACGGGCAAAGCGGCTGGCCGCGCAGCCGCGCTCGTCGCGCGGCAGGCTTTCCGGTCCGGGTTCGTTTGCGTCACCGGCCGCGCATCGACCATTGGAACGCGCGAGGAGGAATGGCGGCGCGGTCGCTGGCAGTTCCTCGAGCAAGTCGCATCGAAGCACGAAGCGAACGTCGTGACCGCGCACAACCTCGACGACCAGGTCGAGACCGTGTTCATGCGGATCCTTCGCGATGCCGGTCCACGCGGACTCGCCGGCCTCTACGCGGAATCCGAGATCGTTCGGCCGTTTCTGAATATCAGCCGGGCCGCGCTGGCGAGCTACGCCAACCGGAACAATGTGCCCTTCGTCCAGGATCCGTCGAACTGCGACCGCAAGCACCTGCGGAACAGAATCCGGCTCGACATTCTGCCCTCGATCATGAAGCAGCATCCGAAGTTTCCGGACGAGCTCCTCTCGCTGGCCCGGGAGGCGGCGGCCTGGCGTCGGTCCCTCGAGGATCTTGCTGGAAGTGTGGGGGCCGAGGCGGAGCAGGATGGCGCGCTCCGCATCAGCCGATCGAGCCTCAAGGGTTATGACGCCGCCTCCCTCAGAGTTCTGTGGCCCGCCCTGGCGGCACGGGCGAGCGTGGTAATGGACCGGAGAGGAACCCAGCGCGCCGCTGAGTTTACTATTAAGGGTGCGACGGGTGGGGCGATTCAGCTCTCCGGAGGGATCGAGATCGTCATGCGGCGCGATCACATGCTGTTGCGTCGCTGGCGGTCGGCGGGACAGGAGCTCCGGGCATGAGCAGCACTGTCAGACCGCTCGGGGTGAAAGCCGATCCACGCCTTTCCGGAAGAGTCGTCAAGCGGATCGCGTTCGATGAGGTCGCGATCGCGAGGCGGGTCACCGAGCTCGGCAGAGAGATCACCGAAGCCTATCCGGACGGCGATCTTCTGGTGCTGGGCTTGCTCAAGGGAAGCTTCATATTTCTCAGCGACCTCGTTCGGCAAATCGCTCGTCCGCTTCAGGTCGATTTTCTCGTAGCATCCAGTTATGGTGATGGGACGGTGTCGAGCGGCACTGTCAATCTGGTGTACGATCCGGAAACGGAGCTGGAAGGCAAAGACATCCTTTTAGTCGAAGACATCGTTGATTCCGGCCGTACGTTGAATCGTCTGATGGCTATACTGAAGGAGCGGAATCCGAGGTCATTGGAGATCTGCGCACTGCTTCACAAGCGGATCGCTGAAGGGTTGCAGTATGACGCGAAGTTCGTTGGTTTTGATGCGCCGAACGAGTTTCTGGTTGGATATGGGTTGGATCACGCGGAGAACTTCCGCCATTTGCCGTACATAGCGAGCTTGCAGTAATGCCTATACAGATGCCCAACAAAACGCCCAAGAAGCCAACGAATTGGAGCAGGATCTCCAAGAACGTTTCGTTCTGGGTTTTCGTCATATTGGTGCCAGTCGCGATCATCCAGTTCTCGGGGAAGGGATCCGACGCGGCTCCCGAGATCTCGTACACCGAGTACACTGGCCAACTTCTGCGCGACAACGTCGACAAGGTCACCATCCAGGGCGGCCAGTCTCTGACCGGTGATTTCAAGCAGAAAGTCGCGGTGAAGGGGGGACGGCTCGTCCAGAAGTTCAAGGTCCTCCTGCCGATGGAGAATTCGAGCGACGACCTCAAGCAGCTCGTTGCGCACGGAGTCCAGATCCAGGCGGAAGTGCCGCGCACGTCGATGACGTCGCTCCTCATCGGTCTGTTCCCGTATCTGCTGATTTTCGGAATCTGGTTCTTCCTGTTCCGCTCGATGCAGGCCGGGGGAGCAAAGGCGTTCAGCTTCGGAAAGTCCAAGGCGAAGCTGCTCACCGGGGACACCCCCAAGGTGACTTTCGACGATGTTGCCGGGGCTGACGAGGCGAAGGTGGAGCTGCAGGAGATCATCGAGTTCCTGAAGGATCCGCAGAAGTTCACCAAGCTCGGCGGACGTCTGCCGAAGGGTGCGCTGCTGGTCGGTCCGCCGGGAACCGGGAAGACGCTGCTCGCCCGCGCCGTCGCGGGTGAAGCCGGCCGGCCATTCTTCTCGATGTCGGGTTCCGATTTCGTGGAGATGTTCGTGGGTGTCGGCGCCAGTCGCGTGCGCGATCTGTTCGAGCAGGGCAAGGCGCACGCGCCGTGCATCATTTTCATCGACGAGATCGACGCGGTGGGGCGCCACCGGGGCGCGGGACTCGGCGGTGGCCACGATGAACGCGAGCAGACTCTGAATCAGCTCCTGGTCGAGATGGATGGGTTCGAGTCAAACGAGGGCGTCATCCTGATTGCTGCTACGAACAGACCTGATGTTCTCGATCCAGCGCTCATGCGCCCCGGCCGGTTCGACCGCCAGATCGTGGTCGATCTGCCCGATCTTCGCGGGCGTGAAGGAATTCTCCGTGTGCACATCCGCAACAAGCCGATGGCCGAGGATGTGGACGTCACGACGCTCGCGCGCGGAACTCCGGGAATGGCGGGAGCCGACCTCGCGAACCTCGTAAATGAGGGCGCGTTGCTCGCTGCCCGCCGGAACCACGAGAAGGTCTACATGGCCGATCTCGAGGACGCAAAGGACAAGGTGATGATGGGCGCCGAGCGGAAATCGATGGTCATGAAAGACGAGGAGCGAAAGCTCACCGCATACCACGAGGGTGGCCACGCCATCTGCGCGGTCAAGGTGAAGGGCAACGATCCGCTTCACAAAGTCACGATCGTTCCGCGCGGACGCACACTCGGCGTGGCGTGGACGCTGCCGGAGGACGACCGTGTTTCGGTCACGAGAGAGCAGCTCGAAGCGAATCTGGTCAAGGCGTACGGCGGCCGTGTGGCCGAGGAGCTGGTGTTCGGGCGCGACCGTGTCACGACCGGAGCCGCCAGCGACATCCAGCAGGCGACGGGCCTGGCCCGGCGCTACGTCTCGCAGTGGGGACTGTCTGACGAAATCGGTCCCATCCTCGTCGGCGATAATGAGCAGGAGCTCTTCCTCGGTCGCGAGATCCAGACGCGTCGGGAAGTTTCCGAGCGCACTGCCCAGCTCGTCGATTCCGAGGTGACGCGCGTGATCAAGGAGGCATACGCGCGCGCGACGGTGGTGCTACAGGAAAACATGGAGCTTCTGCACACGGTCGCGGCCGCGTTGCTGGATCGTGAGACTCTCACGGGTGACGAGGTTGCCGCGCTCTCACGCGGCGAAAAGCTCCCGCCCCGCCCGGTGAGCCCGCCACCTACAGCGCCCGCGCTGGCGACACCGGTCATGCATCCCAAGCCGTCGAAGCCTCCGCTCTTCGGAGGACCGGAGGTAGCCCCGGCGTGATCTTCGCCTGGCCGTCAAAGTCACAGCGGCCAAACATCTTCGGAATTCTGAACGTTACCCCCGACAGCTTCAGCGACGGGGGTAACTTTTTTTCCACGGAAGCCGCGATCGCTCAAGCGGGGATAATGATCTCCGAGGGCGCGGACGCCATCGACATTGGCGGAGAGTCAACGCGTCCCGGCGCCAATCCAGTCTCGGCGCGCGAAGAGATCAAGCGTGTGCTCCCTGCAATCCGCGGAATACGGTCGCGGTGGAGTGATGTCGCGATCTCCATCGATACCGTTAAAGCCGAGGTTGCCAGCGCGGCCCTGGCCGAGGGTGCGTCGATCGTGAACGATGTGTCGGGGATGTCGCTCGATCCCGAGATGCCGCGCGTGTGCGCCGAAGCTGGCTGCAGCGTCGTCCTGATGCATTCGCGCGGAACGGTGGCCGACATGGCGAGCTACGAGAACGCGGTCTATGGCAACGATCCGGTTGGAGAGATCGTTGCAGAGCTGGAGGAGAGCACTCAGACCGCGCAACGCGCCGGGATTCATCCGGGCCGCATCGCGCTCGACCCCGGGATCGGATTTTCGAAGCGAACCGGCCATTCGCTCGCCGCGCTGGTGGAGCTGCCACGAATCGTCGCGCTCGGCTATCCCGTCTTCGTCGGCGCCTCGCGCAAGCGCGTGATCGCCGAGCTCATTCGCTACACCTCCGGGGCAGGGGGCTCACCGGGGGGAACCACGCTAGCTCCACAGATGATCTCTAATGACGACCGCGACATGACGACGGTCGGGGTCAACGTCGTCGCGCTTTTTGCCGGCGCCCGGGTCTTTCGTGTGCACCGCGTTCGCGCCAACCGGCTTGCCCTCGACGCCGCGTGGGCACTTACTCCAGAGGCGTCAGAGCTCCTTACGGAATGAGCCCGACAGCGTTCCCGGAGACGTGTCCTCGAGATAGATCGTTCGCCGGCCGAGCCACCATACGAGCAGCCAGGACGATACGATCTGGACCAGTATCACCGTTGGCAGAATCGCGGGATGTTCGACGATCGGCGTGATCGAGCCGGGCCGCGGAAACATCAGCGGGATGTTGATCAGGTTGAAGATGACGATTCCGATTAGGAGTCCCCTCGAGCCGCCAAGGATCTTCCAGCATATGACACAAAAAGCCAGCTCCACGATGAAATCGAGCAGAGGGTATCCCTGAAGATTCAATCCGAGCCGCGGTCCCCAGGCCGTTGGGAGAAGCGCGATGTTGGGCTCGTGGTGGATGATGTCCAGCACGATGTGCGAGAAGATGCCCAGCGCGATCGCCGCGCCCACATTGGAGCGCTGCACAGATTTTCCCATCCCCCAAGCGAGGACGGCCAGCAGAGCTCCGGTGAATACGGAGTGAGAGTAGGGGAGGAAATCCAGATGAATGGCGTCGGGGGTCGCGCGAAAGTGCTCGATGCCGAGGTAGGTGAAAACAATCCAGAGCAGCTCCACCAATTGCACCGAAATCAGAAGTGGCCACAGCCCGACTCGCGGAAACTTTCTCTTGAGAGCCATCGCTGCTGAGGCGTGAGCGATCGCGTACGTAGTGCCTCCTGGCGGGCGTGGGAAGTCGATCTGCCGAAGATGTCAACCGCCCAATCCTTGGGCAACTCACGAGCCGCTGAATTAATTTTGAGGCCGTACTCTTCACCGAGGCGCTCCCGATAAGACGATTCCCTTCGCCGGGTTGGACGACCGCCGTTCTCCTCCTGTTCGTCTACATGCTCACCCTTGCCCCGGGCGTCACGCTCTGGGATTCGGGC
>DASWBC010000078.1:0-3721 GCA_036390815.1 Gemmatimonadaceae bacterium | reverse complement strand
CCCCACTCCGTAGATCACGATTGCGGCCCGTGCTGGCAATCCCAGCCAGAGCGTGCTGAACGGACCTTCAGTGGCCGGCAGCGCCAGGGCGGCACCGAAGCCAATCACCAATGCGAGAGCGACGAAGGCGAACGGAAGTTTGAGTGGCCCGATCCCGCGGCGTCCGCGCGCGGCGCCGAGGATCATGATGGCGGCGAGTGCAACCGGAATTCCAAGAGCGAGAAGCCAGGCCGCCCATACCGGCGTGCCACCACTGCTGAATGCGGCGGCATATCCACCACCGATCGCGGCTATTCCGATAAAAAGCGCGACCAGCGCCGCGCGCCTGGTGGCGTCTTCTGCGGGGTTCGCGGCACTATCCGCCACAGCCCTTGCCTTTGATTCGGTTGGCTCGTTCACGCGAGGCTCACGCTAGAGCAGGGCAAGCAGCGCAAACGTAGCCAGCCAGTGTGCTCCCATGTAATCGCCTGCAACGTGTGGAAGGCTGGCGGCGAAATGTGTCTCTGCCGCCTCGAGCGCCACTCCTCGGCGTGCATCGCTCGCGGGCCACGTCGCCGCGATAGAGCGCCAGCACCAGGCGCGGCTCAGATTCAGCCCGTCGAGGTGAGCGATCTTTCCATCGCTGCGGTCGCTTACGATGGCGGGCGTGAACAAGGTCGCCGGCTCTCGCACCGCGAGCCTGGGAAGAAAACGATCGAGCCAGCCCGGGAAATCGCTCGCCTTCAGCACCCTGCGCATGCACTCCGCTTCCATCAGGGCCGAAGACAGAAAATCATCCCCGCCGGGCTCCCACGCCTGACAATCCGAATCCTTCATGTACCAGTCGCGGGCCCTGCTAACCAGGACTCTGCGAAGAGCATCGTTGCTTGTGACCTCTGCGTACTCCAACGCCAGAGTCACGGCGAAGGAGCTGTTGAAGTGCGTCCCTACGCGCGTCGGGTACGTCGCCTTGGGCAGGAAATCGAGGAAGCGCTGAGCAAACGCGTCAGCAAGGGGGGCGAGCGCATCACTCCAGCCCTTACCCTTCTTGCTTGCATGCCGATTCAGCTCGGCGGAAAGCATCAGCAGCCACGCCCAGCCGTACGGTCGTTCGAATATCCCGCGCAACGGTTGGCGTAGATACTTGATCTCGGCTCTCACCTTCGTCGATCTGAGCTGAGCTTCGAAAAGCATTTCGATTTTTCTGGCTTCCCGCATTTCAGGAAAGAGGCGGAGAAGTGTAGCCAGGAGCCAGTATCCGTGCACGCATGAATGCCAGTCCATGCTGCCGAAGAACACGGGATGCAGCTCGCGTGGCGATTTGACATCGGCGCGTTTGTTCAAGACGTGATAAAGCAGGTTCGGGTACTCCCGCGTCACGTGTGCGAGGGCTACCCGCGCGAATTTGCTGGCGAGGACCGGGGTGAGGGATGTGGATGTGGCCATCAACGGCGGAACACGAGAAAGTTCATCAGCAGAATATTGGATCCCAGCAGCATCAGCGCGGTCGGAATCTGGACTTTGATCACCGCATTCTCATCCGGGAGCTCGAGCAGGGCAGTCGGTACGATATTGAAGTTTGCCGCCATCGGAGTCATCAGTGTACCGCAGTATCCCGAGAGCATCCCGATCGCGGCCATGACGGCGGGATCGCCGCCGAACTTATGAACGATGAGCGGCAGGCCAATCCCCGCTGTCATTACGGGAAAGGCGGCGAACGCGTTGCCCATGATCATCGTGAACACCGCCATTCCAACGGCGTAAGTCGTCACGACTACGAACGGGTTGTCTAGGGGGATCCAGCGCTGCGCCAGGCCGGACACCACGTTGCCAACACCTGCAATCGCAAACAGCGCCCCGAGTGCCGCGAGCATTTGAGGGAGCACGGCGGCCCAGCCGACTGAATCGAGTAACCGACGCGCTTCCCTGATCGGCGCGAGCAGCGGTGGCCTGAGCATGATCATCCCCGTCGCCAGCGCGACGAGCGTGGCGATCCCCAGCGAGATCACGGTCACCTGCTTGACATCCACTAGCGGCATGCCGTTGATGATGATCTTCTTGAACAGCAGGGTGCCAAGCACCGTGATGAGCGGAATCGTAAGAGCCGGAACGAAGAGCTTGTTTCCCCACCGCCCAGCGCTGGCCTCACGCTCCTCGCGCGTCGCGCTCTCCTGCTTTCCCTGTCCGAGGCCGCGGATGCTCGCGACCAGAACCATCGCGATCACGAGAGAGCCATTCGCAAGATCGGGAAGATATGAGCCCGCGAGAAAGGTGATTGCATAGATGCCCCAGAAGGCCGTGTTGTTCAAGCGTCGCGGGTTGCTGCGGTCGCGCCAGTTGACGATGGCGACACCCGCCATCATGAGACCACTGAGCCAGTAGATGTGCTCGAGGGTTATCACTCTTGCTTTGCCCGTTGCGCGAGCTCCGCGCGCAGTTTCCGGTCGAGCAGCAACAGTCGCGTACAGTGGATCACGAACGCGCAGATGGCTGTTGGAATTGCCCATGTCGCCAGCTGCGTCGGCTCGACGTGGATGCCGTTCTGATCGAGAAAACCTCTGATCAGCAGAATCGACCCGATCGCGATGAAAATGTCTTCACCGAAGAAGAGCGCGATGTTGTCGACCGCGGCGGTGTGCGCCCGGATCGTGTATCGCACCGATTGCGGCAGGTCGCCGTACTGATTCTCCGCCGCTCCCTCCGCCATCGGCGCGATCAGGGGTCGCACCATCTGCGGGTGTCCGCCGAGTGACGTGAGGCCCAACGCGGCTGTGATCTGACGGATGGCGAAATAGGCGAGCAGCACTCGCGATGGCGTGGCGGCGCGAATTCCGGCTACCACGGCGCGCGCCCGCTCCTTGAGCCCCGCGTGCTCGAGTAGCCCGATTACGGGGAGAACGAGCCACACGATCGCCACGTATCGGCTCGTGATGAAGGCCTTCCCGAATGCTGCGACCACCTCCAGCGGAGCGAGGCCACTGGCGATGCCGGTAGCGAGACCCGCGATCGTCACGACGAGGAGTGGATTTATCCTGAGGACAAATCCGATGACGACGATGACGATCCCGATGAGGCTGAGCATGGAAACGACTGTTAGGAGTGGCTGACTGAAGTCTTTCGAGCGAGTCCAACGCGGTCGAAAGTTCGGAATCGGGTGCCGGTCCTACAAGTGTCGCACGCTCAAAGTCATGATGGGGGCGGAGGCCCCCGATCACTTGTGTCCGTGCCACGTGGTGGTGCCTTGCGCTGGGGATTCCACGAATGACGCTCGGATCGTGCATCCCGGAGCCACGCGTAAAGCGCATCGTAGACGACGAATCCGTGCCGAAGCTGTTCGTGATCGTCCTCGAACAAGCGCGACAGGCCCAACGATACCGCCAGCAGTCCGGCGCATTGCGGCGCCGTATCGAGGCGATCGGTGTCCGCGCCGCGGACGATGCTTGCCAGCGCCACGAGCGAGGGATCCTGCAACTGGTACTTCGCCAGAAACGCATCGAAGCTGCATAGTGGGCCTTCGTGGGTGAGCTCTACTCCTTCGACGTCATAGGGCACCGCACCCGACTGTCGGGCGACCTTCGACACCTCTTCAGGCGGAACGAAGAGAAACTCCGCTTCGCTGTCGATGAACCTTGCGATGAGCCAGGGACACGCAACACGATCGATCTTTGGCCGCTCTCGGGTAACCCACTTCATGGTATCCTCCCACTGAAATTCTGCCACGCATGCCAGGCGTGACTCGCTA
>DASWBC010000077.1:0-3287 GCA_036390815.1 Gemmatimonadaceae bacterium | reverse complement strand
ACGGAGCCGCGCGCGACAGCATCAGCGATCTCGCGCTCAGCGAAGAGGGACTTGGGCAGATCCTGATCGGCATGAACCTGGACGACGCCGTCAACATGGGTCTTCTCAACGAGAACCCGACCATGAACGCGCAATGCGACTTCGTATTCCCGGCGGTGGGCGCGGGCATACCCGAGGGAGTGAGCGTGATGGTGGTGAAGGGCAAGATCGCCCGCATCGACGTCGACACCGGATCTGTCACCACCGAGGACGGCGCGAAGATCGGCGATACCGAAGACCGCATCAGGACGATCTACGGCGATGAGGTGAAGGTCGAGCCGCACAAGTTCATCGAGGGCGGTCACTACATGACCGTGCTGGGCGACAGCGCCCGTGCCGGAAAGGCGCTCGTCTTCGAGACTGATGGCAAGCGTGTGACGATGTTTCGCGGCGGACGCCTTCCCGAGGTAAAGTGGCTCGAAGGCTGTAGCTAGTGCTGGGGACCCTGTTCGGATTGGACGGCAGGGTCACCCGTCGCGTCTACCTCGTGGCGGGAATCAGTTTGATGCTCCTCAAGTACGCCGTGGATGCGACCGCGATTTATCTCGTCGCGCACGTCGTATGGACGCCCTGGGATTATCTGATTCCGCTCTTCTCGATAAAGTCGGTGAAGGTGGCGGCGATTCCGAGCTGGCTCGGTTTTGCCCTGGTTCTCTGGGCGCTGCCCTTCATCTGGATCGGGGTGACGATGATGATGCGGCGCGCTGTGGATGCGGGCCGCTCTCCCGCCTGGTGCGCAGGATTCTTCGTGCCGATCCTGAATTATGCGTTGATGCTATGGCTCGCCGCACTCCCATCCGTGCCACCATCGGCGGTGCTCGCGAACGCAGGCCACCAGGCAGCCGCGGACCGGTATCGAAGCGCGCTCATCGGCCTGTTGGGCGCTACTGCCATTGCTCTTCTGGCTGTGCTCGTAAGTATCGCCGCGTTCGGCACCTATGGCGTGACTCTCTTCATCGGGACTCCGTTCATCCAGGGAATGGTTGTCGGGTGGGCCTTCAACCGACGAGGAATCAGGAGCTGGGCGGAGACGGCGAGTGTCGTGTGGTTGAGCATCTTGCTCGTGGCAGGCGCCATTCTGCTGTTCGCGCTCGAAGGAGCATTGTGCCTGGCGATGGCGCTTCCCATGGCGGCGATCCTCGCGCTCATGGGGGGATTGATTGGACGCGCGATCGCCACGCAAGGCAGCCGCGGAGGACTCGGCTTTGCCGCGACCTTGTTCGTGTTGCCGACCGGAGCCCTGATGGATAAGGTCTCCGCTGTCGCGCCCACATATGAAGTCGTTACGAGCGTCGACGTTGCGGCTCCTCCGGATGTCGTATGGACACGGGTTGTTCAGTTCGACGAGATTCGCGAGCAGCCTGCGTGGTACTTCCGAGCAGGCATCGCGTATCCGATTCGCGCAACGATCGCTGGTAGCGGGCAGGGCGCGATTCGGCGATGTGAATTCTCGACCGGCGCATTCGTCGAGCCGATCACCACCTGGGACGCGCCCAGGCAACTCGCTTTCGATGTAATCGAGCAGCCTCCGCCCCTTCGCGAGCTCAGCATTTACAGCCAAGTTTACGCGCCACACGTCAACGGCTATTTTCGGTCCACCCGCGGTGAGTTTCGGCTGATACGTTTGGCCGGCGGGCACACCCGCCTCGAGGGCCACACCTGGTACAACATAGCGATATTCCCTCAGGGATATTGGCGCGCGATGAGCGAGCTCCTGCTTCACCGCATTCATCGGCGCGTCCTGGAACAGGTAAAGCGTGAATCTGAAATTGCGGCGAAGGCAGGTGCGGTGTCGTCAACGAATTAGCGCAGGAATGCGCTCGTGACGCGAACATTCCTGACCGCGGATTGGCGCTACGTTGCGATGCTCAACTTCGAGGTGGATCCGGCCGTCCTGAGGCCCCACCTTCCGAGGGGAACCAAGCTCGATGACCGGGTCGGCCGTCATTTCGTCAGTCTCGTCGCGTTCCTCTTTCTCGATACTCGCGTGCTGGGCGTGCCCGCCATCTTCCATCAGAACTTCGAGGAAGTGAACCTGCGCTTCTACGTCCGGCGGGTCGGAGAGGAGTCGCGCGCGGGGGTCGTGTTCATTCGCGAAATGGTGCCGCTTCCGCTCGTGGCCGAGACGGCGAGGCTCACTTACAATGAGCCGTATCGCACCGTCCCAATGGAGCACGCCATCGTCGACACCGACGGCGAGCTGCAGAGCGTCGAATATCTGTTCGGCGCCCCGCCCGACCGGTGCCGGCTGGCACTCCACATCGATGGACCCGCGCGGGAATTAAAAACCGGCTCGGATGAGGAGTTTCTCTCCGAGCGGGGGTGGGGATACACGAGACAGCGTAATGGCGGAACCATCGAATATCGGGTCGAACACGCCCGCTGGCGTGTGTGGACCGATGCGCGGTCGGAGCTCGAGGGACCGTTGGGGGAATTCTATGACGAGCCGTTTGCAAGTATAATCTCCGGAGTGCCAGCATCCGCTTTTATCGCGGACGGATCCGCGGTAGCGGTACACATGCCTGAGCGAATCGCCTAACTCACTACCATCACTGCGATGACCACTGCTGTTCAGGAAACCGATCTGCGCTATCCGGTCGGGAAATTCGACTTTGACGCCCCGATCACAGAGGCCGATTATCCGATGCTGATCGCCGCGATCGCGGAGACTCCGGGCGCCCTGCGACGCGCAGTCGCGGGACTCTCACCCGATCAGCTGGCGACGCGATACCGCCCAGGTGGTTGGACGGTGAAGCAGGTGGTCCACCACGTACCTGATAGCCATCTGAACGCGTACACGCGTTTCAAGCTCGCGCTCACTGAAGACGAGCCGACGATCAAGCCGTATGACGAGGCCGCGTGGGCCGAGCTTGCTGATTCGAGGAAAGTGCCGATAGAAGTCTCGCTCGACCTGCTCGACGCGCTGCATCTTCGCTGGGTGGCCCTTCTCCGGTCGATGGAACCCGCCGACTTCAATCGTACTTTTCGGCATCCCGAACACGGTCGGGTACTAACGCTAAAGCAGTTGCTTGGACTATACGCGTGGCATGGACGGCATCACGTCGCGCACATCAATTCATTGAAAAAGCGGGAGGGCTGGTGACAGAGCTGGCAACTTCCGCAACCCGATCGTCACCGAAATCACCGCGGCGTCCACGTTTTATCCGGCTGAGGATTACCACCAGCGCTATCTCGAAAAGTGCGGACTCGCCGGCTGCCATGTTTGACTGCGAGGCGGGTGAGGTAGG
>DASWBC010000076.1:0-5067 GCA_036390815.1 Gemmatimonadaceae bacterium | reverse complement strand
CCTACCTCCCGACGACATCAAGTCGACGAACGCTTTGCCTCCGAATGAACTCAAGCCTACCAACATATTACCTCCGGACGAACTCAAGCCGACCAACGCACTGCCGCCAAATGACTTGCGCACAGTCGCCGGAATCTCGGCGGTGAATCCCGTTGGGCCCTGCTGCGAGGTCGTCGCCAACTCCGCGCTCAACTCGCACCTGGGCCGAGTCGTCGTGAATTTCCCAGCTTCAACAGAAGGCGCCATCGAGGTTCGGCGGTCGGGCTCCACTGAGAAGATTGGAGGATGGTACAGCTCGGGCGCGCTAGAGGTCGGCCCCGGGAGGTACGACGTTGCGATCAGCAACAAAGTTGTCCAGAACGTGCAGGTCGAGGCAGGACATGACACCCAGATCAAGGTCGGAATCCTTCGGATCAAAGGGGCCGGAAATGCCACCATCGACCTCTTGGACGCTGATCAGAAAACCAAGCTCGGCGGAGGGTACGGCGGGCTTACAGTGGGACTGCCGGTTGGGACTTATACCGTCAAGATGCCTGGCCTCGCAGAAAAGGTGACCGTGCGCGCCGGCAAGATCACGGACTTCTGATTACGCTCTCACGGCCGGACGCGCCCCTCGCGCAGCACGAGTTCAGCTGCGCGGTTTGCGGCGCGTCGGCCGGGGTGATCCAACTCTTTGGCACCGATTCCGGCGGCGAGGTCGTGCGACTCAGCTTTACGAGTCGTCTGACTAGCCCGGTCGGAGCGACATCTTTCGCGCTATTCCGTCAGCAGATCGACGCGGGGGACGCGCGCGCATTGCACAAGATCGATCTCGAGCTCGTACCGTTCTTTTGTCCGGCCTGCGACAAGTGCTATTGTGGGGTCCACTGGAAGCGCTGGGACGTATTCGATGACGATGGCTGGCATGACTCCATCCGCGGTGCGTGCCCCGAAGGACACACGCGAATGCTCGAGGATTAGACGCTTACGTTTGTCGGTGTCCGATAGGGAGCAAAATTCAGAAACCCCGCTTACGCACATATCCATAAGCGGGGTAATTAGTTCTGATTTATGGGCCTGGGTAGAGTTGAACTACCGACCTCACGCTTATCAGGCGTGCGCTCTAACCACCTGAGCTACAGGCCCCTCGCCACCTGCTAAATGCCTGTGGCGCAGAGTCTTGCAAGTTAGCCGCACATAACGAGGGGGTCAATCGGCCGATCTCGTCGCTCGTGACGAAATAGTTAGATTGTTTTCACGGTCGTGTCATGCGCCGAGATGAGTATTTGAGACGGGAAAATCTCCCGTGGACGTCACCGACTCCTTTCTGTCGAGAACCACTTGGCTGACAATCGAAAAGGCTTCACGCTAATCGAAGTCGTCATTGCAGCAGTCGTGATCGGCATCCTCGCCGCGGTCGCGGTGCCGCGCCTGACCGCCAGCAAGGACAAGGCATACATCGCCGCGATGAAAGCCGACCTGCACACGATCGCCATTCTCGAAGAGCAGTATGCCGCTGACAACCACGGCCAGTACTTCTCGGGCACCGCGACGAGCGACATGCCACTCAACGGATTCACGCCTTCCAAAGGCGTGACGATGACACTCACATCCTTTAACATCCTCGGCAGCCAGCTCGCCGACTGGACCGCCGTTGTGAAGCACTCGAAAACTTCCGAGAGCTGTGAGATGCACGCGGGCGAAATCGCCTGCACGACCGCCAACCCGCTTTCGATCGGCGTGCTACCACCCTGATTCACGGGCTCTGCACTGCGAAAAACAAAATGCCCCGCAATCGCGGGGCATTTTCTGTGGCGCCAAATTCAACACTGTAACCGCACCGGTTTCAACCCCGGCCCGCAGCTATCGGCTGCTTCGCTCATCGCTCCTGGCAGGTAGTCTTCAGTGGCAGTCAGTCCTCGTACTTGCGCGGATGCGCCGGGTGAGGTTTCTCGATCTCCTCAGTGTCGAACTCGTCGTCGAGATCTATGAGGTCGTCGTCGAGATCATCGTCGAGATCGTCATCCTCGTCGTCCTCGTCGAGATCGTCATCGTCCAGATCCGCGTCGTCGACGTCTTCCACATCGTCGGCCCACTCGTCCTCGACATCATCCTCATCATCATCTTCCAGATCGTCCTCGAGATCCTCGTCCTCGGGGTCACCTTCTGGGGCCTTCTTCGCCAGCCACGCTTCAGTTTCCCCCTCGTTCAGGAAACCGCCCGCGGACTCCAGCATGGCGCACATTACCGTAATCTCCCTGGTTGTTAGACCGAAGCGCGCTCGCGCTTCGCCTCGCGTGACAGCTTCTTGCGATCGTTAGAGTTGAGGAAGCGCTTCCGCAGTCGGATGGACTTCGGGGTAACCTCGATCAGCTCGTCTTCCTCGATATACTCCAGCGCACCTTCCAGCGTCAACTCCCGCGGTGGCTCGAGCTGAATGTTTTCGTCGCTCGACTTGGACCTCATGTTGGTGAGCTTCTTCTCACGGGTCGGATTGACATCCATGTCGCCCGGCCTCGAATTCTCGCCTACCAGCATGCCCTCGTAAACCGCGTCACCAGGGGCCACAAATAGGGTAGCTCTCTCCGCGAGATTTGCAAGCGCAAAAGCCACTATGACGCCGCCTTCCATGGAGACGAGCGTGCCCCTCATCCGCCCCGCCAAGGGTCCCGCCCACGGCCCGTAGTCGAGGAAGCGATGGTGCATGATGCCCGTGCCGCGGGTGTCGGTGAGGAACTCCGACCGGTAGCCGAAAAGTCCACGCGCCGGGATCTTGTAAAGAAGTCGTACCATTCCCTGCCCCGGGTTCTTCATCTCCAGCATCGCCGCTCTCCGCGGCCCCAGCTTCTCGATCACGACGCCGAGGAATTCCTCCGGCACATCGATGGACAGCTCCTCGTAGGGCTCGAGACGCTCGCCCTGCGGGCCTTCGCGGGTGATCACGCGCGGTCGCGATACCTGAAACTCGTAACCCTCGCGCCGCATCGTCTCCATGAGGATCGTGAGATGTAGCTCACCGCGGCCCGATACGGTCCACGTGTCGGTGGAATCGGTGTCTTCCACCCTCAGCGCGACGTTCCGCTCGAGCTCCTTGAAGAGCCGCTCCCGGATCTGACGGGACGTCACGAATTTTCCTTCCTTGCCCGCAAAGGGAGAGTTGTTGACCAGATAGTCCACTGAAATCGTCGGCTCCTCGACCGAAATCCCGGCCAGCCGCTCCGGATGCTCGAGGTCCGTGACTGTGAGGCCGATCTCGACTCCCTCGAGCCCTGCGAGCGCGACGATTTCGCCAGCGGATGCTTGCGGAACCTCGATTCGATCGAGTCCCTCATAGGTGAAGAGCCTGGTCACACGCGACTGCTCCGCCTTCTGCGAACCGTCGAGCGGCAAGAGCGCAACCGCGTCTCCGACGTTGATTGTTCCACGCTCGATGCGACCTATCCCCAGACGTCCGAGGTATGGTGAATGATCGATCGTCGAAATCAGCATCTGAAACGGGCCCGCATCATCATGCGGCGGCGCGGGAACGTGCTCTATGATCGCGTCGAAAAGGGGTGAGAGATCGACCGGCGTGACCTCCATGTCCATCGTCGCCACACCTTCGCGCGCGGACGCGTACACGACGGTCGCGTTGAGCTGGGCCTCGTTCGCCTCCAGCTCGATCAACAGGTCGAGCACCTCGTCATGCACGCGCATCGGATCCGAGCCGGGCCGATCGATCTTGTTGATCACCACGATCGGCGTGCGGTGGAGCGCCAGCGCCTTCCGGAGGACGAACCGCGTCTGGGGCATCGGGCCGTCGAACGCATCGACGACGAGCAGCACGCCATCCACCATGCGCAGGATGCGCTCTACCTCGCCGCCAAAGTCTGCGTGGCCCGGGGTATCGACGATGTTGATCTTCGTGCCCTTCCACCGGACCGAGGTGTTCTTCGCGAGGATCGTGATGCCGCGCTCACGCTCGAGCGGGTTGGAATCCATGACGCGCTCCATCACGACCTGGTTCTCGCGGAACGCTCCTGCCTGCCGGAGCATTTTGTCCACGAGGGTAGTCTTGCCATGATCGACGTGCGCGATGATCGCGATGTTACGGTATTCCAGCTTTGCCATAGCCTTCTAAGTTAGCTAGGCGTGCAAGTGCCTCTCGCGGTCGAGCATATCGTCCTTTTCGAGCTGGATTGTCACGTGCTGGATGCCGAAGAGCCGCATCGCATCGTGGACATGCCCGAGGACGTGCTGGTGCTGTCCAGGCTCGCGCACAATGGCGTGCGCGCTCATCGCCACCACCGCCGGCGTGACCGACCAGACGTGCAGATCGTGCACCGATTCGATCCCGGGGATCGCCTCCAGCTGCGCCCGCACCGCCGGAAGCGGGATATGCGCCGGCGTTGACTCGAGGAGGATGTCCACCGACTCCCGCACCAGGCGCCAGGCTCCCCGCATGATGAGGACGGTCGTGAGGATCGAAGCGATGGGGTCCGCTGGCAACCAGCCGGTATAGCGAATGAGAATCGCCGCGACCAGAGTGCCGACGCTTGCGAGCAGGTCCCCCAGCACGTGCAGGTAGGCGCCGCGGGCATTCATGCTGTCGGACGAGCTGCCAACCAGCACCCGCGCCGCAACGATGTTGACGATGAGTCCGCCGGTCGCCACCGCCAGCATCAGGCCGCCCTGGATGGACGCGGGCGCGCGGAACCGCGACGCGGCTTCCCAGAGAATCCACGCGGAAATCAGCAGCAGCGTAGAGCCGTTGAGGAAGGCTGCCAGGATCTCCCACCGCAGGTAGCCGTAGGTCTTCTGCGGCGTCTCCGGCTGCCTGCTGAACCACGCCACGAACAGCGCGAGCGCCAGCGCGGCCACGTCCGTGAGCATGTGCCCGGCGTCCGCGAGGAGAGCGATCGAGTTGGAGAGAAATCCGCCGATGACTTCGACCACCAGCAGCGTCGCGGTGAGCACGAGGGCGATTCGCAGGCTCCGAACTGGAGCATCAGCGGCGTGAGAATGGCCCACTCCATGGTGGTGCGCACCATCCGCATGGTGGTACACGCCATCCTCTGAGCGCCGTGCTTCACTCATATCGTTCGGGTT